>JBBIJS010000063.1:0-12735 GCA_037445855.1 Chloroflexota bacterium
AGGTTTGGCGAATGCCTCGCCCCTACGACGACGCGGCATCACCTGAACGGTTACGTTTTTTATTTCGGGGCGGCAAGCAGCGTCGTGATGAGATCGAATGCGAACGCGGCAGCCCCAGCCGCGAGAACGACGAGTGGGGTGTCCAATCCCACTCGTCGTTTTTCTGGATGCCCGTGAGGAGAAAGCCAGGACAGGGCATCGATACTAATCCACGCGATCACGCGCGCCGCGAGCTGCACGGGCGCCCGGCGCAATCGCTCCAGCGCGATCGGCGCGGCTTGCGCATCAGCGGAAAGCGCCGGTGACGCGGTCCAGTATTTGAAGGACAATTTGAACGGCTTGAGGCACTGCCGCTGCGACCGCCGGCGAAAGTTCCTCCGAAAAATCGTACACGCTTTCCGCCTCCACCGCGACGACGACCACCTCACGCGGCAAGCGCACGTCGAGCGCGCGTCCGAGCGCCAACGCGGTTTGCAGCGTCGCGTCGTGCGCCGACGCGAGATGACCCGCGTTCGGATTCTGCAATTCTTCCAGTTGATAGTACGCCACGCTGCCGAGCGGTTGCTGTCCGCTGTTGATCGCGTCGATCAGGATCGCGCGGTCGTATCCGATCAGTCGCTCCATCAGACTCAAGCCGCCGCGCGCAAAGCAATCGATCTCGACGCGCGACGCGCCCGCAATTTGCCTCGCGCATTCCTCCGCGATCCGCCAGCCCACCCCATCATCGCCGAGCAGCGGATTGCCCAGTCCGAGGACAATCATGACGGATGACGGATGACCGATGACGGATGACACGCGTCCGTCCTCCCTCCTCCGTCCTCCGTCCATCGTCTTCCGTCCTCGATCATCCGTCCTTGAACAATCAGCACTGCTGCCGCAAGACATCGACCACCTCGCCGCGCGCGTCGCGGATCGTCACCTGCAGCGGCATTTGCCCCGGCAGCGAATGCGTCGCGCAGCCAAAGCACGGATCGTACGCGCGAAACGCCATCTCGACGCGATTGAGCGCGCCTTCGGTCACGACCACGCCGTGGCGAATAAAACTCTGCGCGGCTTTTTTGATCGACATGCTGATCGGCGCGTAATTGTTCGTCGTGCCGACGATTAGATTCACTTTCGTCAAGACGCCGCGCTCGTCCGTCCAGTAGTGATGCGTGAGCGTGCCGCGCGGCGCTTCGACAATGCCAACGCCTTCGGTCGGCTTTTCGGTGGGCAGCGTACGAATATGGTCGGACGTGATTTCCGGGTCGGTTGCGAGTTCAACCCAGCGCTCCGCCGCGTACAACAGTTCGATCAGGCGCGCCCAGTGTGTGGCGAGCCGCTGATGCACCGGTTTGCCCTGTAGTATGCCGTAGAAGCGCTGATAGTGCTCCTGCGCGAGCGGCGTCGCCATGCCGTCCGCGGCGTTCAAGCGGGAGAGCGGCGTCGCGCAGTAGACGCCGGAAGCTTTGCCGTCCACAAAACCTTTCCAGCCGATCTTCTTCAGGTACGGAAATTTCAAATACGTCCACGGCTCGACGTGCTCCGCGATCCAATCGGTGTATTCGTGTGCGGCATACTTGCCGATGCGCTTGCCCTCCGGGTCGACGACGCTGACTTTGCCATCGTAAAAATTGACGCGGTTCTCTTCGTCCACCATGCCGATGTAGTACGTGTGATGCGAATACGCATCGCCCAGAACTAAATCCAGGTACGCCGGATTCTTGAGCACGATGTCGTTGAAGAGTTTGAGACTGAACTGGGCAAAGTCGATCGCCCAGCGTCCCATCTTTTCGATCTCCTGCCGCTGCTCCTCGGCAATGCCTTTGCTCAACCCGCCGGGGATCGACGTGCACGGATGCACCTTGCGACCGCCGATCATCTCGATGACGGTGTGCCCGTACTTGCGCGCCTGAATCACCTGACCGCCCACTTCTAAACCAACTTTGTGAATCACGCCGAGGATGTTGCGTTCCGCGACCGGCGCGTCGGGACCCATCACGAAATCCGGACCGCCGAGCGCGTAAAAATGCGTCGTGTGATCGGTGACGTAGAACGCGCTGTAGAGCAGCTCGCGCAATTTCTTCGCGACGGGCGGTGGATCGACGTGATAGACCGCGTCCGCGGCTTTTGCCGCCGCCATGTGGTGCGCCTCCGGGCAGACGCCGCAGATGCGATTCGTCAGGATCGGCATCTCTTCCACTGGTCGCCCGACGCAGAATCGCTCAAAGCCGCGCAGTTCCGGAATCTGAAAGTACGTGTTAGCGACATCACCGGCTTCATCCAGAAAGATTTCGATCTTGCCGTGCCCTTCGAGGCGGGTAATCGGGTCGATGGTTATTCGCTGCATGGTTCCTCCGTGTTCAGTGAGACGGTGCGACAGTACGACAGTGAAACAGCGGACCGTCGGACTGTCTCACTGTTGACTGGCTTTCGCATGACGCATCAAACTGTGCGGCAGACTGAATCGATAGAACGTCCCCACCGGATCGACGATGCCGCTCATGATCTTTTCAATTTCAGGCGCGTCCTTGCTGCCGATCACCGACGCGACCGCGCTCATCATCCGCGCGCCTTGATCGATCACGTCGGGCGCCGGACCATAGCAGCCGACGCACGGCATATTCGCGTTGGGGCAGAGCGCCTGACAACCGCCGCGCGTGGCAATCCCGGAGCACAAGATGCCTTGCTCCAACAAACATTGATCGCGGCGCGGCTGGAACGTCGCCATACGCGTAAACGCGGTGATCGTTTTTTCGCTGCGCGCGCGTTGACACTCGTCGCACACGGTGCTGCCACTCGCGCCGATAACGGAGCCGGGCGGCGGCAATTGCGCTTCGCCCTTGAGCGCCTTGATGACCAGTCCAACCACTGCCGCGATCTGCGGCGATTCCGGCGGACAGCCGGGCATATAGTAATCCACCTTGACCACTTGGTCGAGCGACTTGACGGTTTCGTACATCTGCGGGATGTGAATCTCACCCTCCGGCATTTTGTAGTTGGATTGAGGACGCAGATTGTTTGGATTATCGGTCGACAGCGTGGAGAACGCGGTGTCGAGGATCGCCGCGGGTGTGCTCAGGTTCGCCAAGCCGGGAATGCCGCCTTCGCACGCGCATGCGCCGAACGCGACCAGCACTTGCGACTTGTTCCGCAGCAGCCGCGCGAGGCGCGCGTTCTCGTCGTTCCGGATCGCGCCGTTGAAAAGCGTAAGCGTGATCGACTGGTCCGGCATCGCTTCGACGTCTTTGTATTTCGCGTCCATCGCGACGGGCCAAAAGACCACGTCGAAATTCGCGTCCACGTCGAGAATGCCTTCGTGAATGTTCAGCACGGCGATCTCGCAGCCGCCGCACGCCGCCGACCAATACATCGCAAATTTCGGCTTGCTCATGCGGGCACCTCCTCCGATACTGACCGAGGACGGGAGACGGAGGACGGAATCCTTCCGTCGTCCGTCGTCGGTCTTCCGTCGGTTTTCCAGTTCAGCGGACCCAGCGCCTTGACCTCCGCCACCATCTTGTCGATCTCTTCGGCGAGGATGCTTCCCTCCGCGGCGGACGCCCAGATGAGTTTGACGCGCGCTTGTTCGATGCCCAACGCCGCGAGCGTCTTTTTCAAAAGCGCAAACCGCCGCAGCGTCTTGTAATTTTGTTCGACATAGTGGCAATCGCCGGGGTGACAGCCGGTGATCAGCACGCCGTCCGCGCCTTCCGCCAGCGCCTTCAACACGAATTGCGGATCGACGCGCCCGGAGCACATCAAGCGAATCAGCCGCACGTTCGGCGCATACTTGATGCGCGACATCCCCGCCAGATCGGCGGCGCGATACGAGCACCAGTTGCACGTGAAACCGACGATGACGGGTTCAAAATTTTCATTTCCAGCCATTCTATTATCCTCCTGCGATTCAGCACTCGATCCAGTCGCGCGCGGCGTCATTCCTGGTGAGCGGCGAGTTGAACGTGGGCAAGATGCACGCGTTCCATCGCCGCGCTGGCAATTTCACAGGCAACATGGTATCCCAGCCGGTAATCCATTTCGCAGAGCGCGCACAGCGCCGGTCCATTGATCTTGAGCGCCTGGGTCGAAAGCGCGACACGCGCGGACATTCGATAGTTGTGCGGCGCAACCAGCGCGGAGATGCCGAATGGCTCGTCCGGGTTGATCTCTCCGACCCACAACGGCGTGTTTGGATCCTTGCCCATCAGGTACAAGTCCACCGTTCCCTGAAGCAAGATGTACAGCGATTCGGCATTCTGTCCCTCTTCGAAAATGGTCCTGTCCTTCTCAAAGGAGACTTGCTCGCTGATCGCCGCGATCGCTCGTCGCTGCGCATCGTCGAGGTGGGAAAAGAACGGGCAACGCTGGACAAGTTCAGTCGAAATCATTTTTCCTCCTCGCTACGCCAACGCCATTTCGCGCTGGGCGAGTCCCTTCATCAACACGCCTTCGATCTGCGCCATGATCTGCTCGTTCGTGAAATGCGAGCCGGTGATCGCGCCCGCCGGACACGCCGCGACACACGTGCCGCAGCCCTGACACAGCGCGGGGTTGATCTCGCTCACCGCGCGCTCTTCGATAAAGCGGATGGCGTTGAAGGGGCAGAGGTTGTTGCAGATGCGGCAGCCCGAGCACTGGTCTGGGTTCACGCTCGCGCGCACCGGTTCCAAATTCACTTGCCGCTGACCGATCAACCCCAGTACGCGCGCCGCCGCGGCGGCGCCTTGCGAGACCGAGGTAGGAATGTCCTTCGGTCCCTGACAAACGCCGGCAATGAATATGCCTTCGGTCATCGTCGCGACTGGATCGAGCTTGGGATGACGTTCGATGAACCAGCCGTTCGCGCTGCACGAGATGCCGAATTTCTTGGCGATTTCTTGCGCGTCCGCGCGCGGCTGCATCGCGGCGGAAAGGACGACCATATCGACCGGCACGCGAATCTGTCTGCCCGCCAGCGTGTCTTCGACTTGGATGATCAGTTTGCCTTCTTCGCCGGGAAAGCGCGGCGCGTCGGTCACTTCGGCGACCTTGCCGCGCACAAAGTGGACGCCTTCATCGAGCATGCGGCGATAGAACTCGTCGTAGGTTTTGCCCGGCGTTCGGATGTCGATGTAAAAGTTGTAAACCTTCGCGCCGGTTTTCTCTTTGACGAGGTGCGCGAACTTGAGCGACTGCATGCAGCAAATCGCCGAGCAGTCGATGTTATATTTGATGTCGCGGCTGCCGACGCAGTGAATGATGCCGACCGTCTGCGGTGCGGTCACGCCATCGCGCAGCACGATCTTGCCGCCGGTCGGTCCCGCGGTGTTCGAGAGCCGCTCGAACTCCAAATTCGTAATCACGTTCGTGAGCCGACCGTAGCCATAGTGCTGCACTCGCCGCGCGTCGAAGAGGTCAAAGCCCGTCGCCAGGATGATGTTACCCACGTTCACGCTGATGGTCTCATCGGTCTGTTTGAAATCGATCGCGCCGGTGGGGCAGAATTTCTCGCACGCTTTGCACGTGCCGCGCTGAAAGTAGATGCAGTTCGCCACGTCCATCACCGGATACTTGGGCACGGCTTGCGGGAACGGCGTGTAAATCGCTTTACGCGTGCCCATCCCGGCTTCAAAGACGGTGTCGACGACTTTCTTGGGACACTTGTCTTCGCATACGCCGCAGCCGGTGCAAAGATCGGTTTTCACTTTGCGCGCCTTTTGGCGAATCTGCACGGTAAAGTTGCCGATGAAACCATCCACTTTCTCAACTTCGCTCCACGTGAGCAGGGTAATGTTTGGATGCGTGCCGGCATTGAACATCTTGGGCGTCAGAATGCACGCCGCGCAATCGAGCGTGGGGAAGGTCTTGTCGAACTGCGCCATGTGTCCGCCGAGCGACGGCTCGCGTTCGACGAGGTAGACGTGGCTGCCCTGGTCCGCGATCTCCAGCGCGGCTTGGATGCCGGCGATGCCGCCGCCCACGACGAGCACGTTCGGATTGATGTCGACGCGGATCGGCTCCAGCGGCTGGTGCTGTACGACGCGCCGCACCGCGCCGGCGATCATCGCCTTGGCTTTTTCGGTTGCCACATTCTTGTCCTTCGTCACCCACGACACTTGCTCGCGGATCGAAGTCATCTCGAACAGGTACGGGTTCAAGCCGGCGCGCTGGCACGCGTGGCGGAACGTCGCTTCGTGCAAATGCGGCGAACACGCCGCCACGACGACGCGCGTCAGCCCCAACTCCTTGATGTCCTTTTCGATCATCTCCTGTCCGAGCGAGGAGCACATGAATTTATAGTCGCGCGCGACGCGCACCGCCGGCACATTCTCTTCGGTCCATTTCGCAACTGCCGCCACGTCCACCACCCCAGCGATGTTGCTGCCGCAGTGACAAACATAGACGCCAACTTTTTCGCCCATAAATCCTCCAATGATCGGTGGTCGGTGGGTAGTGATCAGTCTATCCACTGACCACTATCCACTGCACACTAGGAGAGCGCTTCGCTCACCAACTCGATCAAATCCTTGACGAAAATTCTTTCCGCGTTGCCGGTCGTCTTGACCGCATCGCGAAACATCGTGATATCTTTGGGGCACGCTGTGACCAGAACGCTGATGGCGTCGAGCGCGGCGGCTTCGCGGACGCGCGATTCGCTGGCGCGTTCCTTGACCGCGCCTTCCTCCATCCAGATGCGCCCGCCGCCCGCGCCGCAGCACAGCGCGCGGTCGCCGTGCCGCGGCATCTCGACCAACGTGCAGCCGGTTGCCTCGATCACGCGCCGCGGCGCGTCGTACACGCCGTTGTAGCGACCCAGGTAGCATGGATCGTGATACGTCACGGCGTAGTCGAGTTTCTTTGTGAATTTCATTTTGCCGGACGTAATCAGTCGATCCAGCAACTCGGCGTAATGCAAAACTGAATTTGGCATTTGCCATTTGGCATTTGTCATTTCCGGATATTCATTCTTCAGCGTGTTGTAAGAATGCGGATCGGTAGTGACAATCGTCGTGAACGTGGACTTGTTCAGCGCCTCCACATTCTTTTCGACCAACGCCGCATACAATCCTTCCTCACCGACGCGTCGAACGTCGTTGCCGGAATTGCGTTCCCCTTCGTAAAGGATTCCAAAATTCAGCCCGGCTCTCTGGAAGACTTCAGCGGTCTTGCGCGTGATGTTGGTCACACTCGGACTGTACGATGCGTAATCGCCGACGAACCACAAGTATTCGACCGGCTCTCTGCGCGCGTCCTTGATCTTGGGCTGCATCGTTTGCGCCCATTTCGCGCGCTGACGTTCTGATTGCCCAAACGAATTGCCGTAGCGTCCCAGTTTCGCCAGCGTCTCTTGCAGCGTTTCGTCGACGCGTCCTTCGCTGACCAAATAGCGGCGCAGGTCCACAATCGGCTTGACGCGCTGGACGAAGAGCGGGCACTCCTGGTCGCACGCGTAGCACGTCGCGCACGACCATAGGACTTGCTCCGTAATCACGTCGGGTATCAGCGATTTGGCGAGGACTGCTTGCGCGGCTGCCGAGGCGCGCGCGCGCCGCGCCGCGCCGCGCGCGGTCAGGTTCTCGCGCAGATTCATCATCAACAACTTGGGCGAGATCGGCAGACCGCTCGCATACGCCGGACAAACTTCTTGGCAGCGCCCGCACTCGGTGCAGGTGTAGAAATCGAGCATCTGCCGCCAGCGGAATTGCTCCACCGCGCTCACACCCATCTTGCCGCTAAACTCCGGCGCTGGCGGCAAACGACCGGGTGGGTCGAGGTCGCGCAGAAAAACGGCGGGGATGGAGGTGACGATATGAAAGTGTTTGCCTTCCGGCAGTTCAGTCAGGAAGACGAGCACGACACCCAGGTGAATCCAGTATGCAATTTCGCCGACAACTTGCTGTGTGCCTTGATTCAACTTGGCAAAGAGTTTGCCGACGATCATCGAAACCGGTCGCCAGTCTGCCAGTGCGTCTTGGCGCAAGTTGATTTTGATGCCGTTCATCACGAGCAAACTGAGCATGATGGTGAAGACGAATGCCAAGACCATCACGCCCTGGCTTTTGTGGCTGCCTTTGTAGCGTTCCGGATTGACGAAGATTCGCAGATACAACGCGTACGACACGGCGACGATGACGAACAGCGCGAACGAATCCTGCGCTAACGCGAGCGGACCCAAGTATCCGATCAGCGGCAGTCGAAAATCTGGAATCGCAAACGCGAACAGTCCTTCGGCAATCGCCTGCAAGATCGTCAGCGCAAGAAAGAGGAATCCCCAGAACATGAAAAAGTGCGCGGTGCCCGGCGCGAGAAATCGGAACAGTCGCAATTGCCCGGCGACGTACACGAGTACGCCTTTGACGCGCTCGATCCAATTGCCGAGAATACCGGGGCTGGGCTGCCCGCGCCGCAAATTTACCCACAGCAAGCGATACGCGCGTAAACCAAAAACTCCGCCGGCAATGAGCAACGCGAGGAATACGATTACGGATTTGATCATGTCATACGACATGCGACACCCTCCGAAGGATGAAGAACGAATTTGATTTGCTTTTCATCCTTCCGCCTTCATCCTTCATCCTTTCGCTTGCGCCACCTGCTCCGTCAGCACCGGCAGCAGATCGAGCATGTCTATCTGTGCGCCGTACTTGGCGATGTCGAAAATCGGCGCGGTCGTATCGGTATTGATCGCGACGATCATCTCGCAGTCTCCGATGGCTTCGACGTGTTCCGGCGCGCCGCTGATCCCGAGTGCGAGGTACAATTTCGGTTTGACGGCTTTGCCGGACTTGCCAACCAAGCGCGTCGTCGGCAGCCAATTCTGGTCGATCACTGGACGTGAGCCGCACACCACGCCGCCCAACGCTTTCGCCAATTCCTCCGCTAACTCGACGTTATCGTGGTTCTGAATTCCGCGCCCGATGGAGACGAGAACCGGCTCGCGCGCAATGTCCACATCGCCGACGGCGGGTTCGATGTACTCCTTGACCGTGACGCGCAAATCCTCCAGCGCCGGCGCGTCGATGTGGGTCAGTTCCGGCGGCTGAGTGCTGCGACCCTGCTCCGGCTTGAATCCGCCCGGCACCATCAGCACAAGCGCAGTCGGACCGGGCAAATCGCCTTCTGCCATCAATTTGCCGCCGCAAATTTGGCTGACGAATTTGAGCGCGTTGTCTTCAACGCGAAGAGCGCGGCAGGAACTCACCAGCGACAAGGTGAGATGCGCGGACAGCCACGGCGCGACATCGCCGCCCATCGTCGTGTCGCCGAACAGCACTGCGCGCGGCGCATGCTCTTTGATCAAGCGTTCCAGCGCGCGCTGGTGCGCGTCCGACGAGAAATCCGCAAACGCCGGATGCTCCATGTACAGTACGCGGTCTGCCGCGAGATCACTTGCCAGCGGTTGGACCGCGTGACCCAGCAGCACGGCGATCACCTTGCCGCCGTTCGCGTTCGCTAACGCGCGCGCCGCCGCGAGCATCACGTACGATATATCGGCAACCTGTCCGCGCAGGTGTTCGATGATGACGTAGATATCTTGGCTCATTTTTTATCTCCATTGAAGTCGGAAGGATGAGGGCTGAAGGATGAAAAAACAGGTTCATCCTTCATTCTTCTGCATTCATCCTTTAAAGCACTCCGCGCTCTTTGAAAATCTCCACCAGCCGCGTTGCCACCGCGTCCGCGTCGCCTTCGATCATTATCGCGCGAGCACCCGCGGGTGGCTGAAACAGTCGAATCGCCGTTGGCGCGCCGCCGGCTTCAAGTTCCGCCGCCGGAAATTTCTCAATCGCCGCGGTCTTCATCGTCTGACGCACTTTGCTGATCGGCACGTAGCGCGGCGGTTTTTCGGCGGCTTGGATACCCAGCACCGCCGGCAGAACCACTTCCATCTCCGCGATCAAACCGCCGGGAAATTCCTTGCGCACCTCTACCTTGCCATCGCACACTGCCACGCCGGACACGTAGCCGACGTAGGGCATGCCGAGATGTTCCGCCAACTGCGGACCCACGGCGCCGTCCAAATCGTTGTGGGCTTGAACGCCGGTTAGAATTACTTCGGGGCGCAATGTTTTGACAAGGTTTGCAAACGCGCGCGCCAGCGCGTGATTGTTCACGCCGCTTTGCCAATTCCCGGTCAGTTTGATCAATCGATCAGCGCCTTTGGCGGCGGCGGTGTACAGCGCGTCGTCCGCGCCATCCACGTCCGGCGCGACGACCGTTACTTGCCCGGCGCCTTTCTCTTTCAGCAGAATTGCCTGCTCGATGGCGTGATCGTCAAATTCGTTCAGCTTCAAGCGCAAGACAGTTGGGTCGAGCCGCGCGCCATTCGCGTCAATCACCAATTCTTCGACCAGGTCAGGTACCAGTTTGATCGGAACGACAATATTCATCTTCAACCCCTGTATTCAGTCTTCAGAGTTCAGTAATCAGTGGATACTGAATACTGATTACTGTTCCATGCTTTCCGCCAACAACTCGATAATGTCCCGCACTTCCAGCCCGCTTGCTTCGCGCACGGTCTTGACGGCGTCCTCAAAGCGCGGGGGCTCGTACGGGCAGGCGACCGCGAGCGTATTCGCGCCGGCGGCGACGGCTTCACGCACGCGCCATTCCGACGTGCGCGTGTGCGCTTTCTCCCAATGAAATCCTTCCAGCCACATTCCGCCGCCTCCGCCGCCGCAGCATAGACTCGTCTTGCCGCTGTGCGACATCTCGGCGAGTTCAACACCCGGGATCGCTTTTAGCAACGCGCGCGGCTCGGCGTAGATGTTGTTGGCGCGACCGAGGTAACACGGATCGTGGAAAGTGATTTTGGTGTTGAGCGACTGCTTCAAGAGCGGCTTGAGTTGATCGAGTTGCTGGGCGAGGAACTGGGTGTAATGTCGCACCGGGTAAGTGATGCCCAGGGTGGGATAGACATTCTTGAACGCGTTGTAGGCGTGCGGATCGGTCGTTACGATCTCGTTGAATTTGTATTTGCGGAACGCCTGGGCATTTTTCGCCGCCAGCAGCTCGAATAGACCGCGCTCGCCGGCGAGTCGCTGCGAATCGCCATCGCCGGATTCGTCCGGACCGAGAATGCCAAAGTCCACGCCGAGCGCGTTGAAGATGCGCGCCAGCGCGCGGCTGGTTGCCTGAACGCGCGGATGATAGGATGGGTAATCGCCGACGAACCACAACACGTCGGTTGATTTTTTGTCCTTGCCCATGATCGGGACGGTCGCCTGAATGCCCTTGGTCCAATCCGCGCGCTTGCGCGGCGACTGTCCCAGGACGTTGCCGTAGCGCTGCGAATTTTCGAGCGCGAGCTGGAGCTCCGCGGGGATTTTGCCGGCGAGCAGCAATTCCTCTTTCGCGCGCGTCATTAATTTCTCGGTCAGCGGAATGCCCGACGGACAAACTTCAGTGCAGGCGTGGCACGCGACGCACATCCAGACGGTGTCGGTATTCATCACGCGATCGAAGATTTCCGAGCGCAGCGCGGCGATCATCCGGCTGGGCGGAAAATCCATCAAGTACCCGAACGGGCACACGCCGCTGCACATGCCGCATTGCAAGCACGTGCGGACGCGGTCGCCGGTGGGGGGCGTCTGAAGACTCGCGTAAAAAGTTTCATTGAACGATGGATTCGTAATCGCTGGGATCGTCATCCAGTACCTCCTGTTCGATCTCTTTGGATCACCGGACTGAGCAGAAACAAACCGAGGTAATACCGCTCGCCGGATGCTTCGTCAGGTTCAGCGCATCTGTTCCATCGGCATTCATCAGGCAGACGTTGCCTTCACATTCGAATACAATGCGCTGACTGTCGGGCGACCAAGAGGGTCGCCGGTTGATCGACGCGCTGGTCGTCAAGCGCGTTGCGTTCGAGCCGTCGGCGTTCATGGTGTAGATTTCCCAACTGCTGTCGTCACTGGAGACAGACACGTACGCGATCTGCTTGCCATCGGGTGACCAGGCGGGCGACGTGCTGTAAACATCGTTCGTCAGGCGCGTGACGGGCGAGCCATCTATATCCATGGTATAGATTTGAAAACTGCCGCCGCGATCCGATGTAAACGCGATGCGTTGCCCGTCGGGCGACCACGCCGGTTCCCAATCAAACGCGGCATCATAGGTCAGGCGCGTGACGCGCGAGCCATCGGCATTCATCGCGTAGATTTCCCAATTGCCATCCCGGTCCGAAGCGAACGCGATCCGCTGACTGTCCGGCGACCAAGTCGGCTGCCGGCTGAAACCCCAGGTGTTCGTGAGGCGTACCACGCCTGAGCCATCGGCATTCATCGCGTAGACTTCCGCATGACCATCCCGGTCAGAGCCAAAGGCAATGTGGCGACCGTCCGGCGACCACATGGGTGATTTCTCAAATGCCCGAATATTCGTCAACCGCGTCACATTCGATCCAGCGGTATTCATCGTGTAGATATTAAAGTACCCGGGGTCGGCGCGATTGGACGCGAAGGCAATGCGGTATCCGGTTGACGCAAATGGAATCGATATGGCGGCGGCGTTCGGCTCCGGCGTGGCTGAAGGCGGGGTGACCGGCGAGCAAGTGTTACACGTTGCGCCGACCGACAAGTGCAACACGATTCCCGTCAAAAGGCAGAGTTTTCCAACCACCTAGCGCCACCTCGGAGGAAACCCGCGCGCCTGCTCGCGTCTAGAGGGAGACCACTCGCGATCAGCGCAATACCAAGCCAAGACGTAACGTCGCTGTTCCGTCTCTTCACGCCTTACACTCTACGACATTTGCTAGCCGCCGGCTATCGGTAA
>JBBIJS010000064.1:0-12666 GCA_037445855.1 Chloroflexota bacterium
GACGAAGCGCTGGTGTGGCTCAATTATACAACACTCGAAGTGCGATTCCTAATGTACCCCGGCTTGCCGCTGCTCGTTTTCGCGGCGGTCGCGCTGGCGAAACTGCAGTCGTTAGTCGCTAGTCGCCAGTCGCTAGCCAAGCCGCCCAATTACTTTTTGCCCATTACCAATGCTTTCCTCGCCGTCATCGTCGCCGCGCTGTGTATCGTTAGTTACCAGCAAGGCGATGCCGGCATTCGTTTCATCTACAACTCGATGGCGTCGATGCGGCAGATGGCGGACGAATTGGCGCAGATCGTCCCGCGCAACCAGACGACGAATTTGATGGTGTATACCGGCGCCTCCGGCGCGCTCGATCTCTTTGCGCGGCAGAGCGGCATGTACTTTACCTTCACCGATTTTCGTTTCGCGCCCGATGACCACGCGGAACAATTTCTGATCGATCGCAAAATTCAGTTCGTGGTTTATCCGGTCGGCAACGCGTTTGCGAAAGCAAAGTATCCCTACCTCGCGCGGTTTGAAACGCAGACGCACGGCGCGGTCACGTTTCAGCCGCTCACGCAATTCGCGACATCCACCGACAACCAGTTGTATTCGATCTGGGCGGTGACGTACTAAACGACGGAGGACGAATGACGGAGGATGGAAAACGGCCGTCACTGACGCTCCGTCCTCCGTCTTCGGTCCTCCGTCATTATTTATCGGTCGATTTTGATCTCTCCGAGCGCGAACGCAACGCGGTCGCTGGCAACGTTCTTGCCCACCGCGACATTCGCGGGGAATCGCCCGTCCACTTGCTCTAACGCTTGCCCCGGTCCCGCGCCCTTGACGCCGATGAAGGCGTGTCCCGCGCGAAACTGAAAGCGCAAATCCCCGTCTACTCCGATCAAACGCAGCGCGTCAATCGCGCTTTGCTGCAGCTTGCCGGACACATCGTCGATCGCGACGCCGGCGACGATCTCGCCGCGCGGCAGGGGCGCGATGAATTGCGCGAGCCGCGTCGATTCCGCCGCGTCCGCGAACGTATCGAACGAGCCGACGCGATCGACCGCGCCGCTCTGCGCGTTGACCGCGACGAGCTGATAGCCGCGCTTGCTCTCGACCACGTTCTTCCCCGCGACAAAAATTTCGCCGAAGCGACCGGCGTCGAACCCCGCGCCGGTCGCGGCAATGTCTACCGGCGAAACAACGCCCGTGTCGCCAATCGAATAATTGTCCAGCCGCGTCGCGTCAAGCGGCGCGGTCTCGGTCGCAAAGACAAAATCGTTCAAGCCGTCGCGCACGGCGGAGGCGGGAAGCTTGACCGCGTAATCGTTCCAGTCCGTCGTCAATTTCAATTCAGTCACCGCCGCGCCATTGACGTTGACGCGGACGACTTGCCCCGCGCGCGCGCCGCGCAATCGGACGGTCATCGTTTGGTCCACGCGCGTGAGCGGCAGCCAGAGGAGCGCGTCGCCGCGCGTCGCCCAGCGATAGCCGCCCCCGTTCGCGTCGATTTGCGCGCGTCCCCAGCCATCGTCAAAGTAAAGCCGCGCGGTTTCGTCGGCGGGATCGATCGACCTTGGCGTGGGCAGGGCGTCCACGCGGTAGAGCGTTCGCGTGTCGTCACGATAAATTTCTTTCATCGGGAAGACATCGCGCGCGTACTCTTCGACCGGCGGACCGGCGAGCGTGCGGTCGATATCGATATACCGAATGTCGAAAAAGCGTAGCACCGCGGGCGCGGCGGCGCGATCTTGCGCGAGCCGCACGTCGTCCAGTTCGCGCCCCGTCTCCACGGCGATGAGCGAATTGATCACGGGCGCTTCGAGAAAGTACTGGAACTTGAACTGCGGCGTGCGCGAGGTGATGCCGCCCAGCAGCCGTTTCTGGTGCACGGTCTGAAAGAACTGCGCCGCGTCTTCCAATTTGCCCTGGAGCGAAATGCTGCCGCGCCAGCCCAGCGGCAATTCCAGCACGGTGAAATCGCCCGGCGTGTTGCGGATCGTCTGATAGATCGGCGGCACGCGTAAATCCGAGAGCGGGATCGGCAGGACGAGTTGCTCGAACGCCAGCAGCGCGGTCAGCGCGCCCAACGCGATCTTGCCGCGCGGCGTTTGCAGCAGCCGCGCCGCGCCAAACGCGATGAGCGGCGCGAGCGCGAGCATCAGCATCACGTTGAAGCGGACGGGATAGCGGTTCGCGTTGACCAGCGGAATCGCGCGCAGCGCGGCGAACGGCATCGGAATCCCGGTGGATTGCCCGCCGACCAACAAGGTGGGACCGAGCATCAGCAGCGCGAAAAAGATGGCGGCGACTGCCCAAAAGCGCGCGGCACGCGTCGCGCGCTGAGAATAAAATCCAACTCCTGCCAGGAGCAGCGCGGCAATGCCGACGAACGCGTAACTCGTGTTCGCGGTCGTAATGCTATTTGCCCACGCCCCGAGCAGCGGGTGCTGTGCCGAGGGAAAGAAAAACGAGATTGGCTCCGCGGAGAAGACCTGAATCCGACCCACGCCGGCGGTGAGGTAATATCCATAGCGTTGAAAATCGGCGAGGAGATCGAAGACGAGCGGGCTGATGCCAACCGCGCTGACGACGCCCAGCGTGACCATGTTGCGGATAATGGGAAGCAGATTCGCGCGGACAAGTGCGAAGGATTTCATCAGAACGATTTGATACAGCACGTACAGCGCGGCGAGAAGCGCGAGGAATGGCGCGAAGGTGAGTTCCGTCCACGTCGCCATGACAAAGAACAAGCCGGCGAGCGCGCCGCTGCGCCACCCCGACGCGTCCCAGCGAATCAGGTACAACGCGAAATACGGAATCCATTCGTTGCTGAGGAGCATGAAATGCCCGGCGACGACGTAGTTGAGGTGCCATGCGCCGAACGCGTAGACCGCCCCCGCCAGCGCGGCGGCAATCGTTCGGCTTGGATCGGCATAATCGCCAAAGCGTGAAAGAACTTGACGCACGAACAAGTACGCGCCGTACCCGCCCGCCATGAGCGAGAACAGGACGACGAGATTCTGAGCGACGATCACGCCGAAGACGAATTGCAGCGGAAGGGAAATCACGCCGTTCAGGAACGTGGGCGTGTACGCGACCAGGTTGATGCCCAGCGGGTAAAACAAGTAATCCGTGCTGAGCGGATTGGCGCCAAGATTGAACGTGGCGAACTTGAACCACCAGATGCTCCACGTCTGCGCGGGATCATCCACGCCATGCCCGGGACCAAACGTATCGAAATGCGCGATCAGAGGATAGGTCAGCACGAGAGCGAGGAAGAAATAGACGGCGAGGATAAATAGGTCACGGCGCAGAATCTGATGTCGGGCAGGACTCATTCGTTGCTCCAGAGGTCTCAAGGCGAAATCATAACACAACGAATGCAAAGCGTCAAAACGAGTCCGCCGTCGATAAAATCAAACGCGACAAGAGCAGAGCGCTCTTGTCGCGCGATGAACGGAGGATTCGACTTTCCGCGACGGCTACTGACACCCGCCCGAGAGATCCTGAGTGATGTTATGGTCGTAACACGATGGATTCGTATTGTAATACTGATGCAGATCCTGGCAGAAGGTTCCCCCGCCACAGCCCGACCAATCATATCCGATTATCTTGTGGCAACTATCGCAAGAATTGCCGCCGAGGGATGGAATCGTCACCGTAAACCGGATTGAATAGGAAAGCGGGGTAGAATTCCCATTGTTGACGCGGAGGTACCACACCCCGGAGGCCCAGCTGCGACCCGAATAGAACAGGTCAGCGCCAATGTTCGCTTGGCTCTTGTTGAACGACCCACGGCCAACGGGCTTGGAAAAGTCTTTCTGGTCCGGCGCAAAGACGTCGAACGAAATCCCTTGTTGACCATTGGCAAATAGCCAGACTTCAATCTGGAGACCGTGCCCATCATTGATCTTGTACCATGTGCTTGAGTTGGCATCGATCCATGTCCAGTTAAGCGGTGAATTCAATGCGGCGGCATGCACCTGCTCGGGACACATCGCGTCGATGCAGTTGTCCGGTCTCACGTAAAGCGGTACTCTCGCTGTGTCTGGGCTGTCGCCTGTAGGCATAGGAACGACCGGGGGATCTGCTTGATCTGCAACTGCCGTTACATTATTTGTGGGCTGGGGCAACCGCGCACACCGAAATGGGCTGCCATTATCATCGGGGGCGCAGCCGAATGCATTTGACGTCGTCGCCAGCATAAACAGCGGCACAAGCAAGATTGCCGCGAACAAAAGATACCAAGAGAGCATTCCTTTTTTCATAGTACCTCCGACATTGGTTCCCAGATCCAGTCGTCAGTTGACTGCAAACTGTATCCGATCGAGCGCACGCGCTCGTTATTGAGCGACGGCAAATAGGATACTACGGTTCATTGGAAAAGTCAAAGTCAACGCGATTCGCGCGCGGACGGCGCGCGCTCAAGGCGCCGCAGGCGTTGCATAGAGGACCAAATGCACCCCGTCCGCAAAATCGCGCGCGTCGATTTGACGCAGCGATTGAGCGAGCCAGTCGCGCGTCGGGTCAGATAGCGTCGCGGTCGAATCGTCGTAGGCGAACCAGACGCGCGCGTACTGCTGCGAGAGGCGCACGAGCAACGCGCGTGTCGCGTCGTCCCACTGCGTGGGATCGCGGCTCAAGCCGTACCAGCGCAGCCGCGCGCGGTTCTCGTTCAAGAAGAACTGGGTGGAGACATCATTATCGAGGACCATCACGTCGCGCGGCTGTTCCTGTTGCGCGACGACTTGCAGCAGCGCGCGGTAACCGTCGCTTCCGCCGAAGCGAAAGTCATCGCGGTAGCGGTAGAGCGAAAAGAGCGCCAGCGCGGCAAGTAAAAGCAGCGTTGTGGCAACGGACGCCGGTCGACGGAGGACGGAGGACGAGGGACGGATTTCTTCCGTCTTCCGTCTTCCACCCTCCGTCAGATTCAACCACAGCGCCGCGCCGCACAGTGCGATGAGCGCCGCGGTTAGCGCGACCACCAGCCAATCGATCGTCACCGTGTTATCGATAAAACGAATCCACCCAAAATCGAGGACGCTTGGTCGCAGCAAATTGAGCGAGCCGATCAGCGGCGAGAATTGCGGGATGAAGATCGCAGCCATGTCCGGATTCGCGGACAGCCGTACCATGCGCGCGCGATACGCCAGCGACGGGACGCTGACGCCAACAAGTTCAAAGGCAAAAGCTAAAAGGCACAAGGCAAAAAAGAGCGTAGTGAAGGCAACACGAATCTTGTTGCGAGATTCCACATTGAGAGCAAGCTCAACTGCCGGCGCGACCAGCAGCACCAGAAACGGAATCGTCGGCACGAGAAAGCGCGGACCCCAGTTCGTCCCACCCCACCAATAATACCAGGTCGAAAAAGTCACGAGATAAAGCGCGAAGATCGCGCACGTCAAGAACAGCTCATCGCGCGCGCGCCGCCACAGCACGACGATGCTCCACGGCAACGCGGCGAGGAATGGCACGTAGAGGAACAAGCCCTTGCCAGGACTGAAGAGCAACCCGTACAGTCCGAGCAGAATGGGATTGTTGAATAACTCGTCCGCGCGATAGCCGGTCGCGAGCGGGCTGCCGTAGCGCACGCCATCGTACCACGCGATCGAAAGCGCGGCGAGCGCGAGCATTGCGGCGAACCAGGCAAGCCCGCGCAGATTGCGGCGGTTGGAAACCGCAGCAACAAGGTCGTGCAGCCCGCCTGCGCGGGCTGGCTCAGCCGACGAAGGTCGGCTTTGCGCAGTCGTTGCAGCGATTTGAGTCGCCCCGGCAAAAAACCCGTACCACGCGAAGAACGGGACGAGCGCGGCATTCGTGACGCGCGTCGCCACGGCAAGACCCAGCGCGATGCCGGCGATGAGCGCGTCGCGCGCGCGGTGTTCCTCGCGGAAGCAAAGCAAAAAGTAGAACGCCGCGAACAGCGTGAAGATTCCGAACGTCTCGCTCCAGAATTGTTTGGCGTAGACCCAGGCGGGCGTCGCCAGTCCGAACAGCAGCGCCAGCGCGAGACTCACTCCGCGCGAATACTTTAAGCGGCGCGCCGCGAGGTACAGCAGCGCGCCGGCAAGCGCGATCACTATCGCGCTGGTGAGTAAGGTCGTCTGCGTCAAACCAAGCGCGGGCAATGCCAGCGCGAGCGCATACAGCGGCGCGGCAAAGAGGGAGTCGCCGTAGCCGTACTTGGCGTACGATTCCCCGTCGCCCGCGATCTCGTTGCGCGCTTTGAACAGGGTCCACATCTGGTCGGTGTTCAACTCGCCGCGCTTGACCGCGCTCTCGGTGACGGAAAACATCGACATGCTATCTTGCGAATATAACTGACCGCTGAAAGAAAGTAGGTAGACGCCGAATAGCAGCAGCGCGATCCACGCGGCGATGATTCTATCGGAACGATTGATCATTCGATTGCTTTCCGAGATTCACCGCGAGGACGACGCCCAGAATTTCGCCGGCGGTTGTCCACAGTCGCGTGACCAACGATAGCGCCAGCGCAACCGGCGCGGGAAAGAAACTCGAAAGCATCCACGCCAGCACGCCTTCGCGGACACCCAAACCGCTCGGCGTGAGAAACGACGCGTAACCGATCCAGTACGCGCCGGCGTTCATCGCGATATATGCCGGCAGCTGCGCGAGCGGCAGCGGCGTGATCGAATCGACAAAGAGGAAGAACGCGACGCCATTCGTCAACCACATCGCGAGCGAAAACAGCGGCGGGACGAGTCCGCGCGCGAACGTCGGCGCGGGCGCGGCGATCGCGCGGCGCGTGAGGCGCGCGGTGAGCGCCACCATCAGCCGATTGACCGGCGGCAGCGCGAGAAAAACGATCAGCGCGAGGAATGCCAGCGCGGCGATGAGCGGCGCGTACGCGGCGATCGACACCGGCAACACGCCGTTCAGGATTTCCGGGCGCACGAGGACGAACAGCAGTCCGAGCAGTCCCGCGTTGCCGAGCGCGATCGCGGTGTAGCTGACCTGGCTCAGCAGCGCGTTCGTCTTGCTCACGCCTTTCTGCTCGACCATCACCATCATCGTCGCGACCTGCCAGACGTTGCCGGGCACGTAGCGCGTCAGGTTCGAGAGGAACCACACGCGCGCGCCGAACGCGAATCCGATCTGCGCGCCGAGCGCAAGCAGGATGCGCCGCCACGCTTCCACCGCGAACGCGCGCGCGATGACGAGCAGCGCGAGCGAGATCGCGAGGCGCGGCAGATCGAATTCAAATTTGAAACCGGCTTTGGCGAGGTCGCCCCAGGTACGGTAGAGCAGATCGCCGAGGAAGAAAAGGATGGCGACGGCGAGGAGAATGCCGGCGATGCGCCGGATCTGTTTCCAATTTACCGAGAACCGCTTCATGCGCGCATCAACTCGCAAACTCGGGTGCGAGGTCGCGCATAAAGCGCTGCATTTGGTCGAGCGTTACCGCGAGGTCGTCGATGGGAAACCAGAGCGCGGCGTGCTGCAAGCCGGCTTGCAGGTACTCGCGCAGCGTCGCGCGAATGTCGTCGTCGGCGCCGGACAGCCGGCGACGCGGCGCGCCGCGATACTCGTACGTCGGCGGCACATTCGGATCCAGATCGATGTTCAGGCGCGCGGAGATCAAAAGCTGCCGCGCCGGCGTGTGGTCGCGGAAATACTGGACGGCTGCCGCGACGCCTTCCGGCGGCGCGCCGGTCGCATGCCACGCGTCGCCGAGCGCGGCGGCGCGCTGCCACGACGGCTCGCCATTGCCGCCAATCCAGATCGGGATCGCCTTGCGCGCCGGGAGCGGCGCGAAGATCGAATCGGTGATCTGCGTATACTTGCCGTGAAAATCCGCGCGCTCGCTCGCCCAGAGCGCGCGCAGCAGCGTGATAGCTTCGTCGAGTCGCTTGCCGCGATTCTTGAAATTTGCGCTCAGATTCTTGAACTCGCCCGCGTTCCAGCCGACGCCTACGCCGACGATCATTCGCCCGCCCGACGCCGCGTCGATCGTCGCGGCTTGTTTCGCAAAGAGCGCCGCGTTCCGCATCGGCAGAACGATGATCGACGTGCCGAGCCGGACGCGCGAGGTGACCGCCGCGACCATCGCGAGTGTGGCAACGGATTCGTAGATGTGACCATAGGGCTCTATGTTCTCTTTCGGAACGATGATGTGATCGGTCGTCCAGACCGAATCGTATCCCAGTTCTTCCGCGGCGAGCGCGACGCGGCGGATCGCATCGAATGAAGTATGTGGTCCATAGTTGGGCAAGCCAACCCCGAATTTCATTCTTCCTCCAATTTATTTTGCAAGCGCGCGATCAATGGTGGCACGACGAACATTCGTGGCAGGCGCTGCCGGGATGACACCACTTGATCCTGCGCGTCTCGCCCTGACCGCTTGCCACTTGTCCTTTTGCGTCGACGACGAAGACAGCCCAAACGTAATCGCCAAAGACCAGCGACTGCTCCTGACGCATTGGCAGTTTGAGCGCCCCGCCGGCGTTGAAGCGCTTGTCCCAGGTTGCGTTCTGCGTGTTCCTAACAAAGACCTCGTAGTGATCGCCGCCTTGCAGCGCGATCGATTCCCATTCAAAGATGAACGACTTGGCTTCGATCGATCGACCGTCCGCCGGCTCGCGCAAGGCGATTCCCGGATAGTGCGGCGCGGGCGTCGGCGTCGCAGTGGGCGGCTTGGTCGGTGACGGCGAACTTGTCGCGGTCGCTATGAATGTGCGCGTCGCGGTTGAAGTTGACGCCGGCGTGGTGGTGGAAGTCGACGCGAGCGTCGGCGTGCTAATTGGCAGCGCGGTCGCGGTCGGCGCGAGCGTCAGCGTCGGCAAAGGTGTCGGCGTAGGCGTGGACGCGCACGCGGCGATGAAAACCGGCAGTGCGATCAGAATGCTGGCGCTTGCAGGATGGAGAGTGTGGCGCATTGAAATTTCCTACCGGTTATCCTGCGCCAGCCGGCTGATCTGATCCGCCGCGCCCAGCACCGCGACCACGTCGTTGGCGGCGAGGCGCTTGCCGCTCGTCGGATGAAATTCTTGCGCGCCATCGTGTCGCAGCAAAACGACGCTGACATTATACACGTGCTCGATCGCGTTGACGGAGAGGTTGACGAGTTTCGATTTCGGGGAGACGTTCAGCCGCGCGAGACTGAGCGACTGCCCCTCGACCGTGATCGGATTCGAAATATCCATGCCGGCGGCAGTTGCCGCGAACGCCGGCGCTGCCATGCTCGTCGCGCTCAGCGCGGCAAAGCCAAACTGCTTTTGCAGCGCGGCGGCAAAGTCCTCGTCGAAGATGCGCAGGATGACTTGAAGCTTTGGGTTCATGCTGCGCGCCTTGACCGCCATTTGCAGATTGAGATTGTCGTTCTGCGTGCACAAGATGATCACGCGCGCCTGCTGCACCGCCGCCGCGTTCAGAATGTCCTCACGCGTGCCGCTGCCCTGCACGACCGGGATGTTCATCGCCTGCGTGCTCGCCACGAGATTGTCTTGGGGATTCGCTTCGATCACGACGACGTCTTGATTGAGTTCGTGCAGCTTCTCCGCGACGCGGAAACCCAGATGCCCCAGTCCAATCAAAATGATGTGATTGCTAAACGTGGACGCCACCGCCATTTCCCACTCCTTGCTGCGTGATTTGCGATTGAAAAACAAAATGCCGAAATCCGTCAGCCCTTGTGCGAGAATGCCGATGCCGAGGATTGGAATGACGAAAAAGAAAATCTGGAGATACCAGGCGTTGGGAAAACTGCCGCCGCCTTGCAGGAAGACCATCGACAGCACCGTATAGATGGCTTCGACCTGACCGTGCAGCGGTTCGCCGGCTTGCCGCGCGAGGGAATAGTACAGCAGTCCGCCGCCGACGATCAGCAGCGCGAACAAAAGCAGCGGCACGCGAAAATCGCGGACGAGTATGATCGTATCGCGCCAGACGGCGCGCCACTGGCGCCAGAGCGAGCGGGACTGTTTCATTGGGCTACACCGGCAAGTAGAAAAACGCCAGCGCGAGAATCACGTAGACGATGATCAGCTGCGCGCCTTCCAGCCAGTTCGACTCGCCGTCGAGCGCGATCGCCGCGGCGATGATGACCGACGCGGCGAGCGCGGCAACCTCGAAGGGATTGAACACCAGACTCATCGGCTGCCCGGCGGCGAGACTGATGAACACCAGCAGCGGCGCGACGAACAACGCGATCTGCATGCTCGACCCCAGCGCGATGCCGAGCGCGAGGTCCATCTTGTTCTTGAGCGCCATCTCGACCGCGACGAAATGCTCCGCCGCGTTGCCGATGATCGGCACGATGATGACGCCGACGAACAACTCGGTCAAGCCGTACGCGCGGATGACCGGCTCGATCGTGCTGACCAGTAGTTCGCTCAGCGCGGCAATGAAGATAACGCTGACGACGAGCGCGACGAGCGCGCGCGACCTGCTCCACTCCACGCGTGACGGCTCGGATGGCGACTCCAGCGCCGCGACGCGCACTTTCTCCGGCGGCTGAGTGAACGTGAAAACCAGCGTCAGCACATAGCCGACCATCAACGCAATCGCTACGCCGATACTCAAGTACTCGACGCCGACCGTGCTGCGCGATTCAATCGCCTGCGCGAAGATCGCCGGAATCGCCAGCCCGATGACCGCAATCGTCATCATGGTCAAACTGACCGAGGCATTGCGGCGTCCGAAGCGCTGAAAGCCGTGCTTCAGCCCGCCGGCAAGCACGCTCAAGCCCAAGACGAGCAGCACGTTGCCGATGATCGAGCCGGTGATGGACGCCTTGACGACTTGAAGCAAGCCGGCGCGGATCGCGGCGACCGTGATGATGAGTTCCGCCGCGTTGCCGAACGTGGCGTTCAGCAGCGCGCCGATGTGTGCGCCGGCGCGGTGCGCGAGCGCGTCGGTCGCTTCGCCCAGAATGCCGGCGAGGGGGATGATGCCGAGCGCAGAGGCGATGAAGATCGCCGTCGCGTCGGCGCGGATCGCCGCGCACACCAGCGCAATCGGCACGAAGACGATCAGCGCGTCGACGAGGCGCGACGGATCGGACCAGAAATTCCGGAGCGAACGCCAAGTGTATTTCATCGTCTGGATTTCTTGCGCTCTGGTTTGTCTCGATCCGCTCTGAGTTTGAGCAGCACGCCGCCGAGCGTGCCGATCAGCCCGATCAGCGCGACGACAATCGCGCCGGCGTTGTTCGCCAGCGACGTGTTAAGTTGGTCAGCGAACGGGACCGGCGTCGGAGTCGGCGTGAGCACCAGAATCTCAATCGGCACATCTTGCAGCGTGTTCAGTTGAGAATCGACGCCGCCGATGACGGCCGGAACGGAGATTTCGATGGCGAGCTGCTGGCGGCCCGGCGAGCGCGGACTGACGATCCAATCCCAGGTTGCCGGAACCGTGGGCGACAGATCGCGCCGGATCGGACCGGGCTTGTCGACCGCAAAAGAAAGCGTCCGCAGTTCGGCGAGCATCACCGCGTACAATTGGATGTTGCCGCCAAATTTATAGACGAACAGAGGCAGATCGGGTGTTTTGCCCGGCGCGGCGACCGGCGTGGTGGACGCCAGTTGCCCGGCGGGCGACATGCGCAAGCGAATCGTGCGCGTCTCGCCCATGAGCATCGTGTCCGGCGAGGAGAGATTCAATTCGCCCAGTCCCAGGTTGTCCGGCGCGTCGACACTTGCGGTCGTTTTGATGCTGCCGTCCGGTTGTTTGGCTTGTTGGAGATTGACGATGGTGATGGGTGCCGCCGTCGGACCGGAGACCGGGGCGTGAGTCGGCAGCGGAGCGCTGGTCGGCGCCGCAGCAGGCGGCGAAGCACTCGGTATGCTGGGCGCAGCCGTTGGCGCGGGCGCCGCGCACGCGGACAGAAAAACAGCGAGCAGTCCGATCGAAATGATTTGTCTTTTCATCATTGCAGCGTCACCATATCCCTGATTTGACTGAACAGCGCGTCGCCGATGCCGCGCACTTTTTTCAAATCTTCGAGCTGCTTGAACGCGCCATTCTGGTTGCGGTAATCGATAATGCGTTGGGCGATGGCTGGACCAATGCCGGGCAGCGTATCCAGTTCATCGAGCGTCGCGGTGTTGAGGTTGATTTTTCCGAGCGGGGTTTTGGTGGCGGCGCTCGCAGGCGCGCTTTTACCGGGTATTGCCGGCGCAGTGGCGGTGGCTTCGCCTACCTGCGGCACGTAGATTTGCTCGCCATCGTTCAATCGGCGCGCGAGATTGAGCGTGCGCGTCTCGGCGCCCGGTAGCACGTCACCGGCTTGCGTTAGCGCGTCCTGCAGTCGGCTGCCGGCGGGCAGCGTATAAACGCCCGGCTTGGCGACCGCGCCGCGCACATCGACGATGACCGATGCCGGCGTCGCGCTTGGTCGCGGCGTGGGCGTGGTGATCGTGAGCGGCGCCGCCGCGGGCTGGCGCAGGACGAGAATCGTTCCACCGAGAACGATGGCGAAAAGGATCACCATGGCGATGTACGGGCGATACCGCGTGAACGAACTGTCCATGCAACATCTCCGTTGATGCAGCGTTTCCCAGGGTCGATTGCATTATACCATAAAACAGTAGAGACGCCTCGCCGAACAGGGCTGTTGCAAAGTCGGTTCGTAGTCAGGCACGCAGCGAAGCGGAGTGCCGTTTGCCGGTTCGTAGTCAGGCACGCAGCGAAGCGGAGTGCCGTTTGCGGCAGAGTGCG
>JBBIJS010000065.1:0-12663 GCA_037445855.1 Chloroflexota bacterium
GCGTCGCTTCTTTTTGCCCATCTTGACAGCGTTTTCCCGACCTTGATAGCTTTTGGCAGACTCGGTGCGCTATAATGAAGGCGTAATTCGCACAGGAGAAATCGATTTTGAGCATCTCGTCCCGTCTGCCGGGCTTTTATCGGCAGAACGTTGCCGAACGCCAAGCCGCCATCCGCGAACGCTGCAACTTGACAGAAAGCGAAGCCGTTGCGCTCACCCGCGGCGGACTTTCGGTTGATCTCGCGAACCGTTTGATTGAAAACGTCGTCGGCATGTACGATTTGCCGCTCGGCGTCGCCACCAATTTTCTGATCAACGACCGCGACTATCTGATTCCCATGGCGATTGAAGAACCGTCCGTCGTCGCCGCGTGCAGTCACGCCGCGAAATTGGTGCGTGACGCGGGCGGGTTCACCGCGCGCGCGGACGCGCCGATGATGATCGGGCAAGTGCAGGTGCTGGACATTGTCGATTTGGACGCGGCGCGCGAAAAAATTATTGCCGCGCGCGACGAGATTCTCGCGCTGGCAAATTCCAAAATCTCGCGCGCCAATGATGGCGGAGCGAAAGACATTCAGGTGCGCCTGTTCCGCGACACGCGCGTCGGTCCGATGCTGGTCGTCCATCTCGCGATCAACGTGCGCGATGCGATGGGCGCGAACGCCGTCAACACGATCTGCGAAACGATCGCGCCGCTGATCGAGCAGATCACCGGCGGACGCGTCGTCTTGCGAATTCTCTCGAACCTTGCCGATCAACGGCTCGCGCGCGCGCGTTGCCGCGTGAAGCACGACGCGCTGGGCGACGCGGTGATTCGCAACATCATCGCCGCGCAAACTCTCGCGGAGATCGATCCGTACCGCGCGGCGACGCACAACAAGGGCGTTCTGAACGGCATCGATGCGGTTGCGCTGGCGACGGCGAACGATTGGCGCGGCGTGGAAGCCGGGGCGCACGCGTATGCGGCGCGTAGCGGGCAGTACCGCGCGCTGACACAATGGGATCGTGATGCGGCTGGCGATTTGATCGGATCGATTGAGCTGCCGCTTGCCGTCGGCATCGTCGGCGGAACGATTGCCGCACACCCCGTCGCGCAGATCGCGCTCAAGGTTTTGGGTGTGACCAGCGCGCCGGAATTGGCAGGCGTGATGGCAGCAGTTGGACTCGCGCAGAATCTCGGCGCGCTGCGCGCGCTCGCGAGTGAAGGCATCCAGCACGGACACATGGCGCTGCACGCGCGACAAGTCGCGATTGCCGCCGGTGCGAGTGGCGAACAGATCGATCGACTGGCGGATCAACTCGCACAAGAACAAAATGTGCGGCTGAGCCGCGCGAAGGAACTGTTGAGGGGTCAGCATGGATGAAATCCTGCGCGATGCAATTCGGTATTGGGAGCGGCGTCGGATTATTTACAACGCAATCCTCGCGTTGATCTTCATGGGTTGGATCGTCTTGACGTGGCCCCATTTCAGCGAGGCATCAATCTCTCAAGGGGTCCTGTTCTTGATCGTTTTCACGCTCGCAGCCAATCTATGCTACAGCAGCGTTTATCTCGTGGACCTTCCACTGCAAAGTACAGCATTGCGAGCACAATGGCAGCGGTGGCGGTTCAGTCTTTGGCTGGTTGGAACTTGTCTCGCTTTTGTTTTTACGAACTACTGGATTGCGGATGAGATATATCCGTACGTTCGTTAAGCAAATTGTGAAAATTGGCGGTTGGAGTGCTTTGCCAGTTCTTGGTGAGGTCACCAAAGGATAGAATATGCCCGTTCAACTTTTGTTTACTGTGATCGCGTTCAACTCGCTCGTTCTCTTCTTGCCAATTGCAGCAATCTTACTCTGGCTCAAACCGAATTTGTGGCTGCCCTTGCTCACCGCGTTTCTCGGCATCCTGGTGGGGCTGAGCGATCTGCGGAGCGACGTGCAACTCACCGCGCTGCTGCTATTGGTTTTCGGCTTCTTCGCCGGATATGCCAAGCCGCAGTCCGCGTGGGTGTGGGCGCTGCTCCTCGGCATCTGGGTTCCGCTCTCGGAATTCACCGCGCTCGCGATTGGACTGAGACTATCGTATCGCCCGGACATTCTCGTATCGGCGATCGCGCTGGTGCCGGCATTCATCGGCGCGTACGGCGGCGTGGTCGTGCGGTGGGCTGCCGCGCGCTCGAAGAAACCGACGAGCATTCTCAACTGATTCACATCGAGGTTTACAATGCTGCCAATGAAAAACATCCTCAGAAATTGGCTCCCGCTCGCCGTGGTCATTACGATACTTTTGGGAGCAACCTACGGCACGATTCAGCAAGCTTTGCGAATCTCTGCGAATGATCCGCAGATCCAAATTGCGGAAGACGCTGCCAACGCGCTGACGAACGGACAATCGATCGGTTCAGTCGTGCCCGCAGCCAAAATCGATATCGCGCAGAGTCTCGCGCCGTACGTCGTTGTGTTCGACGATTCCGGGAAAGCGATTGCTTCCTCCGGTTTCTTGCGCAATCAGTTGCCTGCCCTGCCGACGGGAGTCTTCGAGTATGTGCGGCAGCACGGCGAAAACCGGCTCACGTGGCAGCCGGAACCGGGCGTGCGCAGCGCGACCGTCGTCACACGCTATACCGGCGCGCAGTCCGGCTTTGTCATGGCGGGGCGGTCGCTGCGCGAGGTGGAAAGCCGGGACAGCAATTTGCAATTGTTGATTGGATTGGGCTGGCTTGGAACGCTATGTGTGTCTCTCGTGACCGTCGCAGCAAGCCAGTTTATTTTCTCAACGCGCAATTGATTTATTCGGAGGATTTTGAATCATGTCGTTGATGAAACCCAAACGCGACGTCGGCATCGCCGGCTATGGCGCGTACGTGCCGCGCTTTCGCATCCGCGCGGAAGAGATCGCGCGCGTGTGGGGCGGCGCGGACGAGGGCTTGCCCATCGAAGAGAAGGCGGTACCCGGTCTCGACGAGGACACCGTGACGATGAGCATCGAAGCGGCGCGCAACGCGCTCGCGCGCGCGGGCATCGCGCCGTCGCAACTCCGCGCGGTGTGGGTCGGCAGCGAGTCGCATCCCTACGCGGTCAAGCCGTCGTCCACGATGGTCGCGGAAGCGATTGGTGCGGCGGGCAGCGTGCTCGCCGCCGATTGGGAGTTTGCGTGCAAAGCCGGCACCGAAGCGCTGCAAGCCGCGATCGCTCTCGTCGGTTCCGAGATGGCGGAGTACGCGATGGCGATTGGGATGGACACCGCGCAAGGTCGCCCCGGCGACGCGCTGGAGTACACCGCCGGCGCGGGCGGCGCGGCGTACATTTTGGGTCCCGCCGAGAACGCGCTCGCGATTCTGGAAGGTTCGTACTCGTACGTGACCGACACGCCGGACTTTTTTCGCCGCGAGCACATGCATTATCCGGAGCACGGCAACCGCTTCACCGGCGAGCCGGCGTATTTCGATCACGTGACGCGTGGCGCGCAAGGATTGATGGACGCGATGGGACTCAAGCCAACCGATTTCACGTACGCGATTTTTCATCAGCCCAACGTGAAATTTCCGCAAGCCGCCGCGAAGCGATTGGGATTTACGAAAGAGCAAACCGCGCTCGGCTTGCTGAGCGGCAAGATCGGCAACACGTACTCCGGCGCGGCGATGATCGGCATGACCGCCGTGCTCGACATGGCAAAGCCGGGCGACCGCATTCTGCTTTGCTCGTTCGGCAGCGGCGCGGGCAGCGACGCGTTCTCGTTCGTCGTAACAGACAAGATCAACGAACGCCGCGCGCAAGCGCCGAAGACCATGTGGTACGTGCAGCGCCGCGAGGTGATCGATTACGCGATCTACGCGCGGTATCGCGGCAAGTTGGTGATGAACTAGTGGTCAGTCTTCAGTATTCAGTATTCAGTTTGCTGATTACTGAAAACTGAATACTGAACCTGGAGGCAATCATGCGTGACGTTTCAGTTGTTGGAATCGGACAGACGCAAGTCAAGGAACATTGGGACAAGTCGCTACGCCAATTGGCAACGCAAGCCATCCTCGGCGCGATGAAAGACGCGCACGTCGATCACGCGGACGCGCTCTACATCGGCAATATGCTGAGCGGCGAGTTGGCGGGTCAGGAAAATCTCGGCGCGCTGATCGCGGACGAAGTGGGCTTGCGCGGCATCGAAGCGCTGAAAGTCGAAGCCGCGTGCGGCGGCGGCGGCGCGGCGCTGCGCGTCGGCTATCTCGCCGTCGCGTCAGGACAGTTCGATGTCGTCATCGTCGCGGGCGCGGAGAAACTGACCGAATCGTCCAATTGCAATACGACCGCCGCGCTGGCGATGGCGGCGGACGCGGATCACGAATCCGCGCACGGCATCTCGTTCGTCGCGCTCAACGCGCTCTTGATGCGCCGCTATATGTACGAGTACGATCTGGTGGCGGAAGATTTCGCGGCGTTCTCGCTGAACGCGCACGCCAACGCGGCGAACAATCCGTACGCCATGTTCCGTTCGCCGATCACGCTTGAGCAGTACAAACGCGCGCGCCACGTCTCCGACCCGATCACGGTGATGGACTCGTCGCCGGTCGGCGACGGCGCGGCGGCGCTCATCCTAATGCCGACGGATCGGCTCAATGGCAACCGCGCGCGCGCGGTCAAGGTCGCCGCGAGCGCGGCGGCAACCGATTCGCTGGCGCTGCACGCGCGCCGCGATCCGCTATGGCTCAGCGCGGTCGAGCTTTCGTCGCAGAAAGCGTACGCGCAAGCCGGCGTGACGCCGAAGGAGATCGATCTGTTCGAAGCGCACGACGCGTTCTCGATTATGAGCGTCATGTCGCTGGAAGCGTCCGGGTTCGCGGAACGCGGCAGGGGCGCGACGCTCGCGCGCGAAGGCGAGATCGCGCCGCAAGGCAGTGTGCCGATCAGCACGATGGGCGGCTTGAAGGCGCGCGGGCATCCGGTCGGCGCGACCGGCGTCTACCAAGCCGTGGAAGCGGTCACGCAGTTGCGCGGCGAAGCGGGCAAGAACCAGGTGCCGAACGCGCACGTCGCGATGACGCAATCGCTCGGCGGCGTCGCGGCGAACGCGGTGACACATATATTCACAAACTAGCCAAATCAGCCAAAGATGCCAAACGTGCCAAAACGATCTTTGGCAGATTTGGCATGTTTGGCTCTTTTGGCACATTTGGCACATTTGAGGATTTCATGGACTTGGCACGCAACTGGCGTTTGAAAGATCAGCGATATAGACTAGAAGGAACCGTCTGCAAAAACTGCGGCGCGAAGTTCTTTCCGCCGCGCGAAGTGTGCACCGAATGTCATTCGCAAGACTTGGAGCCGCACGAATTCGATGGGCACGGCGCGCTTTACTCGTTCACCCTTCTCCACCAAGCGCCGTTGGGGTACGAGGGCGGCTTGCCGTACGCCGTCGGCATCATCAAGCTGGACGAAGGTCCGCTGGTGGAGGCGCAGTTGACCGACGCAAACCCGGGCGAATTGAAGGTCGGGCAGCGCGTGGAGATGGTGACGCGCAAACTGCGCGAGCACGGCGAGGAAGGATTGATCGTTTACGGCTACAAGTTCAGACCGGTGGCGAGTGGCAACTGAAAAACCCCCTCGAAGTTCGAGGGGGTTACGTTTTCTCGCGTGCGGGGCTAGGCAAAGGCGCTGGCTTGCGCCTCTTGCGGTGACTATATACGACCTTGCCGGTGCGCTGGATTTCGTCAATGAAACTACCGCGTTCGGCGAAGCGCCATTGCCGCGGCGCGTAACCGATCGCTTGGATCGGCGCGCGTAATGCGATGTTTGCCAGGCCAAGCGTCTCATAGCGCTCGCGGATATTCAGTCGCGCGAACTGCGGCGCGATCACGGCGAGGTCGATGTCGCTCCCGGTATGAGCGCGGCGGCGCGCATACGATCCGAACAGTACGACCTTTTGGACGCGTATACCGCTCGCCTCTAATTGGCGCACGTACTGGTTTACGAGTGTTTTAATCGCGGTTCGCGTTCTAACCATTTTAGGAACGCCTTGCTTTCCTTCAAGAAACCTTCTGCTACAGGTTTTGGGTAGTGCTTGACCAACTGTTGGAAATCTTCTGGGTAGCGCGTGGCGATAGTGAGTTCATTCAATCTCGCAATCACCGACTGGTGCTTGTGAGGAATTTCCAAATGCGCAAGACCAATGAGTTCGTACAGATCATGAGTGTAAGGCGGATGTTTTTCTTGTGATTGAGCCACCACGGCTTTCAGCAGTTTCTCGATGGCAAGATGGCAGAGAAAGATCACGTAGATGTACCGCCCGGTTTTCAACATGTGCCGAGCAGATTCGATGTCGTATCTTGAACTGGCTATCCAGTTGAGGGTTGTCTTCTTCAATGCTGCCATCGCAAACATTATACCCCAGTTTGAACCGGCGCGCAAAGGAGGAACAGGACAAATTGAGCAGAGCGGATTGAACGTTGTTTACCGCGGGGAGACGGTGACGCGCAAACTGCGCGAGCACGGCGAAGAAGGCATGATTGTTTACGGGTACAAGTTTCGACCGGTGACGGATGGGAGTTGAAACGGCGCAAGACCTTCGAGGTTTTGAAAACCTCGAAGGTCTTTTGGTGTGAAATATCAAACGGCGCAGTTGTGCTGAACAAGAGCAAGCACGGCTGCGTTGTTTTCATCTTATTGAGTTTCGCATAAAGAATGGGACAATCTGTGGTATCCTTGGAGTATGCGACCACAAGGAACCCCACAGCAATTACAAAAGCGGCGCGAATGCGCCATCCAGTTGTTGAAAGCACGAAAACCGCCAACTGCCGTTGCGCGTGCTTTGAGTGCTTCTCGTAGTTCGATTTATCGTTGGCAATACGCTTTCAAGCGCAAGGGAGTAGCAGGACTCGTCGCCAACCCGATCCCAGGTCGGCCGCCAGACTTGAGTCCTAAGCAGAAACAGCGCTTGGAAGGCTTATTGCTCGACGGTCCGCTAAAGGCGGGCTACACAACTGATCTGTGGACATTGGGGCGCATCGCACGACTCATCAAACAACATTTCCATGTCACGTATCATCCTGGGCACGTTTGGAAAATCTTGCGTGCACTGGGGTGGAGTTGCCAGAAACCTGAACGCCGTGCGACCCAGCGCGATGAAGCGGCAAGCACACGGTGGAAACGCTATGTCTGGCCACAGATTCGCCGCCACGCGGAACAAGTTGGCGCACACCTTGTTTTCCTGGACGAAAGTGGCTTTTTGCTGATTCCGAATGTCAAACGCACCTGGGCTCCGGCGGGACAGACGCCGACGATCCGATCCTGCCTCAAGCACACGAAAATTTCAGCCATCAGTGCGCTCGCCGTTTCACCGAAGCGGAAGCACATTGCCCTCTATTTGCAATTCCGCCGCCGCAGTTTCAAGGGGCCCGATGTCAAACGCTTTCTTCAAAACTTGCTCAAGCAGGTACACGGTTCGATCATTTTACTCTGGGACCGCGGGCGCATCCATCGCCATCACGCAGTGAAAGCTTGGTGCGAAGCACAGCCGCGTCTTCAGCTCGAGGAGTTTCCCGGATATGCTCCCGAACTCAATCCAGCGGAATATGTCTGGTGTCAGTCGGATTCCGCAGTAGCGAATAGTGCCCCCGAAGAACTTGGCGAACTCAACGCAATGTTGGTGAACACCAAACGTCGTCTGTCTCGTTCACAAGATTTACTGTGGTCATGCATTTATGCATCCGACCTGCCGTGGAAATAGCATGTGTCCCATTACTTATGCGAAACTCAATAATTCTCTCGCCGTCAGTTTGATCGGTTGAAACGCCAGGGATAGGATCTCGTGCGAGAATAACTGTTCCCCGGTCATGATCTTTGCGATGGCCGCCAGCAATTCGTCGTCGGTGGTCTCCGGGCGCAGGCAGGCAGAAACGCCAGCGTAGGCAGCATCCGCCTGAAATAGCGTTTCGTCCGCGTGTTTCGTGAAGAGAACTACCTTGAGCACAGGTAGGTTTTGAGTCATTTCACGGCACAGGATCAAGCCTTCTTCCATGAAATGCGGACCCACTATGACGACGTCTGGGTGAAGTGAATCTGTCTGGCGCATTGCCTCATTGAGATTTTGAGCGCAGCTCAGCACAACGTACCCACCTTTCGCCAGGCAAGCGCGGACTGCCTCGCAGAAGAGCGGACGAGGATCGACAATCATCGCACGTACCGTAACCGTTTTGGTCATGGCGGTCTCTTTTTTGCATGACATTTCCAGGGTCAAAGTCAAATTCGAAGACCGCTGCGATGAGGCGAGCAAAAAGGGCTGCGGAGGATGTTGCGAAGATTTGCTGCTAATATTATACCCCTAAAATACTGACGAAACACTCACAGAAATTGCTCCCTCCTTTTCTGGATTCCCATCCTTGCTCTTCCAATGACTTGTTAGGAACGGGGTACCAGTTCATGAGTGGTCTGAATCTTAATCGGCTCGCAACCCGGCTTGGCGGTCGGCAGCGCGAGCCGATTTTTCGTACTTGGAATTTTTGCCGGCTTGTGGTATGATGGCAACAATTTGGATCCCGGAGTTGGAAGCATTCTTCATGCGTAGGATTTGCGTTGTTGGAGTGGGTTACGTCGGGCTGGTCACCGGCGCGTGCTTTGCCGACCTGGGCAATCAGGTTATCTGCCTCGACATCGCGCAGGAACGAATCGAAAAACTAAAGCGCGGCGAAATGCCCATCTACGAGCCAGGGCTGACCGAGATCGTGGCGCGCAACGTGGCGGCAGGTCGCCTGTCTTTTACAACCGACTATTCGAAAGCCGTCCCCGGCGCGCATTTCGTTTTCATCGCGGTCAACACTCCGCCGAGCACGGACGGCGAAGCCGATTTGCAGTACGTGCGCGCGGCGGCGGAAAGCATTTCGCAAGTCCTGTCCGAGTATGCGATCATCGTCAACAAAAGCACGGTGCCAGTTGGAACGGGCGACGCCGTTGCGGAAATCTTGCAGGCGCGCGGCAAAAAGATCGGCGTCGATTTCGACGTGGTGTCGAACCCGGAATTCATCGCCGAAGGCACGGCGGTGTACGATTTTATGCAACCCGACCGCGTGGTGCTCGGCGGGACGAATCGAGAAGCCGCTGAAAAAGTCGCGCAGTTGTATCTGCCGCTGCGCGCGTCGATCATGATTACCGATCTGCGGACCGCCGAGATGATCAAGTACGCGTCGAACGCGTTCCTGGCGACGCGCGTCTCTTTCATCAACGAGATCGCGACGATTTGCGAAAAAGTCGGAGCCGATGTAAAAGAAGTTGCGGCGGGAATGGGAATGGACCGCCGCATCGGGCGCGCGTTCCTGAACGCGGGCATTGGCTACGGCGGCAGTTGTTTCCCCAAGGACGTCAAAGCGCTGACCTGGATGGCGGAGATGAACGGCTGTCATCCGCAACTCCTGCGCTCGGTGATGGAGATCAATCGCGATATGCGCCGCCAAGTGCTTTCAAAATTACGCGAGCTACTGGGCAGCGTGCGCGGCAAAACGATCGCGCTCCTGGGGCTGGCATTCAAGCCAAATACCGACGACGTACGCGAAGCCGCATCGCTGGAAATCATCCGCTTGCTGCAGAGCGAAGGCGCGCGCGTCCGCGCCTACGATCCGGTGGCGATGGAAACCGCGCGCGGCGCGCTCAAAGACGTCAGCTTCTGCAATGATGCGTACTCAACCGCCGAAGGAGCCGACGCTCTGGTTCTCGTAACCGAGTGGAACGAGTTCAAACAATTGGACATGGCGCGCCTCGCGGCATCGCTGAAACAGAAAATCTTGATCGATGGGCGAAATATCTACGAGCCGGAGCAGATGCGCCAGCTGGGGTTTCAATATCGCGGCATCGGGCGAGGACAGTGAGAGCGTGTTAGCCAGCGGCGTGGATCTGATCGAGATTGGTCGTATCGAAATTGCGTTAGCGCGCTACGGCGAACGATTTCTCGCGCGGGTGTTCACGCCAACGGAAATCGATTACTGCCGCGGCCGTTCGCATCAACTCGCGGCGCGCTTCGCCGCGAAGGAAGCCGTCAGCAAAGCGCTCGGCACCGGCATTCAGCATCGCGCGGGTGTCGCGTGGCAGGAAATCCAAATCGTGTCCGACGACCAGGGCAAGCCGGCGGTTCAGCTCACCGGCAAAGCGGCGCGGCGGGCTGAACAAATCGGCTTGAGCACGTTCGCCTTGAGTCTGTCGCATACACGCGAACACGCGATTGCTCTCGTTGTCGCACAATAGAGGAGGTTCCCTTGACTTTTCAAGATGCGGAAAAAACCTACAAAGACCTAAAGACGCAGCACGCCGCCGGCAAATTGAGCGACGCGGATTTTGAAGCGAAGGTCGGCGAACTGCGCATGCAGGACGCGCAGGGTCGCTGGTGGCAGCTCGGCGTGCAGACCGGCGAATGGTACATGCACGATGGACAAAAATGGAACAAGGCGAAGCCGCCGCCGACGCCCGCCGCAACCGCAGCGACGCCGGGCGCCGCGCCGGAAGGCGGCGCGCCAAAGTCAAAACGCTCAAGCGTCTTGCCCGCGCGGCTTTTCTCTGCTGCGCCCGCCGGACGCGGCGGCGGACTGCCGCCCGCGGCGCTCATCGTGATCATCGCGGTCGTCGCGCTCGTGGGTCTCGCGATTCTGATCGGCGGTTATTTGTTCATCAGCAGCTCGCGCGGCGGCACTTCCGCGCGCGCGACCACCACGCCAACGCTGTCTATCGCCGCGCTCGCCAGCCCGGTGATTCCAACGATCACCCTGGCAGCGCCGACCGATACGCCGCTGCCGCCGCCGACGATCGCGGTGACAACGACCGAGGTTGTCACGCCGACGCGCGCGGCGGCAAAGCCCACCGCGACGAAAAAACCAGTGACGCCAACGCCAACGGGTCCTACCGCGACCCCCAAACCCAATCTGCCGGCGGGTGTGTTCGTGCAGAAAATGCGGCTTGACCCATCCAAGCCAATCTTCAATACGCCGATCACCTTCTATGTCACGTTCATCAACACGAGCAGCGGCGCCGGACCCACTCCGTGGCTGATGAAGCTGTACAAATGCGTAGCCGCTTGCACGGCAAGTGAGTTGCAGACGTCGGTCGGCGAAACGCCAAAATCCTTCGCGCAGATCAATGGCGGCACAACCGAACTTGCCGTTGGTCCGTGGCAGGTGGGATTAGGAGTGTGTAATTACGTGGCTAGCCCGTTCTACGTCGATAGTCTCGGCAACGTGGTCCCATTTCAGACTGCCGATGGAGGCGCACGGTTGTATTACAATTTCAGTCTGTGCCAATAAAACCAACTTGCCTACTGAACAAAAAAACGAGGCCGAGCATGCTCGACCTCGTTTTCTATTCTATCCTTTGGGGGTTGGAATATAGCGCCATTGTCCATCGGCGGTATCTAACCGCACGCGCCCCTCGTCTTCCAGAAGGTCCAGGTGACCGATGACTTCGGACAATCCCAGGAAGGTGTCGAACGATTTGAGGTTCGGGAAGAGGATCTTGCAAATTTCATAGGGCGTCTGCGCGCAGCACTCGAGCTGCCGCTCGATGTGATCGAGCCGCGAACGGTGAAAGGCGCTGCGCCCGTCCACGAGCGCGCGCACATCGTACACCGGCTCGCCATGCGCGGGCAGCGCCACGCGGACATCCAATTGTGCGGTACGTTCCATCGACGCGAGGTATTCCACGAGCGCGCGTGGGCGCTTCGTCTCACCCCGCCTCGGCGGCTCCATCACCGGGTTCGACGTGATATCGCGCAGCAGGTGGTCGCTAGAAATCAGCGCGCGCGACGCGGCATCGTACAGGCAGATCAACCCACTCGCGTGTCCAGGCGCATAGACCACGCGCCAGGATTCGCCGCCCAGCAGCAGCGGGTCGCCGTCTTCGAGCGGAAGGAAATGATCCGCGGGGACGGACTCGGCGTACGGAGCAAGTCGCCGCAAACCTTTGATGGCGATCTCTTCGTACTCGCGCGGCGTGCCGCTCTGCTGGAACACCTCGTGGTAGAACGCGTAACGGCGTTCCCACTCGCGATCGAAATCGGTGAGCCACCAGCGGTTCGACGCGTGCGAAAGCACCCGTGCGCCGGACTCGGCGACGATTTGCGCGGCAAGCCCAAAATGATCGACATGCGCGTGCGTGACGACGACGCGGCGAATATCCTTGAACGCCCAGCCGCGCGCGCTCAGCCCCTCGCGCAGCGCGGCAAGCGTCGCCGGGTCTTTGGGTCCCGTATCGATCAGCGTCAACGCGCCGCCTTCCGCGAGATACACGTTGATGGGTCCGACCGGGAACGGCGTTGGAATCGTGATCGTTTGCAAATAGTCGAGAATGGAGCACCTCTTGTAAGGGCGCACGGCTGTGCGCCTCTACGGTTTCTATCCTCCCAATAGCCCCGGGAAGAAACTCGTGATGACCAGAATCACCGTGAGCAGAATCAAGATGGCGACGGTCCCCCAGGATAGAATATTCATCACGCGCCCGTTGATGTACTTGCCCATCAGCCGCTGATCGTTGATGAGCACCAGGATCGCGATGAGAATGACCGGCAGCAGCACGCCGTTCAGCGTCTGACTCGCCAGCATCGCATCGATCAGCGATTTGATCGGCAGCAGGATGATGCCGGCGCCCAGGACGATGAACGCGGTATAGATGCCGAAAAAGATCGGCGCTTCTTTCCAGCTGCGGCTCACCGCCGAT
>JBBIJS010000066.1:0-12543 GCA_037445855.1 Chloroflexota bacterium
CCCGGCACGGCGATCAGCCGCAACTGCGCCGCGACGTCTTGCAACCCGCGCAGGATTTCATCCCACGACATGCCTTCGACCACGCCGACCGCCGCCGCCGCTAACGCAGTGTGAACGCTGTGGCGACCAAGGAGCGGCACGCGCACGTGCAGATGCTCGTTGCCGTGATGCAGCGCGAAACTTATTCCCTCCAAGCCATGGCTTTCGATATCGTTCGCCCACAGATCGTGGCGCGGCTCCAAGCCGTACAGAAATATTCGCGCGCGCGTCTGGTCCTGCATCGCCGCGACGCGCGGGTCGTCGCCATTCAAGATCGCGACGCCCTCTGCCGGCAGCGACTGCGGCAGTTCGCTCTTCGCCGCCACGATCTTTTCGATGCTGCCCAAGCGTTCCAGGTGGCTGGGTCCGACATTCGTCACGACGCCAATCTCCGGCTGCGCGATGCGGCACAATTCGCGGATCTCGCCGAGCGCGTACATTCCCATCTCAAGCACGGCGCGCTGATGATCTTTGTTCATTCGCAAGATCATCAACGGCAAGCCAATCTCATTATTGTAATTGCCTTCATTCTTCAAGACGTTGAAACGCTGCCGCAGCACCGCCGCCGCGAGTTCTTTCGTCGAACTCTTGCCGATACTGCCGGTAATGCCGATCGTCTTACATTTTGTAAATCGCCGCCGCCAAGTCGCCGCCAGCTCGTGCAGCGCGTTCAAACTGGAGGGCACGATCAAAACGCACGGGCCAGGAGATAGGGGGCTGGGTTGCAACCCGGCGACATCGACAAAATGTGCGCTCGGACCCAACCCCTTATCCCTGGCGCGCGCTTCGGCGATGATGACAGTTGCGCCGCGCGCGAGCGCATCGCCGATAAAATCATGCCCGTCCCAGTTCTCGCCCTGAAGCGCGACGAAAAGCGAACCGGCGCGCGCGCGCCGTGAATCGATCACAACGTCCGGAATCGCCACGCGCTGCGCGCCCGCCGGGCGCGTCTTCGCCAGCGCTTCGTAAACGTCTGCCAGGGTCAGCATCGCGCTATCGGCTCGCCAGCCGCTGCGTGTCCGGCGGCAGTCCGATCAGCGCCACCAATTGTTTCGCCACGGCGGCGAACACCGGCGACGCAACCTGCGAGCCCCACTCCGAGGTTTGCGGCTTGTCCAGTTTGACCAGGATCACAAAGTGCGGATCATCCGCCGGCAGATAACCAATGAACGATGCAATCGTCCCCACCGGGTCGTACCCGCCGGGAATCGGAATCGACGCGGTGCCGGTCTTGCCGGCGATGCGGTATCCCGGCACGGTCGCCTTGTTGCTTGATTCACCGATCACGGCGTCTCCCAGCACACGGGTGAGCGTCTGCGCGGTCTCCGGGCGGATCACCGTCCGGACAACTTCGGGCGTCGTGTTGAATACGCTGCCGTTGGAATAACGAATCTGCTTGACGATGTACGGGCGCATCAGGATGCCGCGATTCGCGACCGCCGCGACCGCCGCAGTCATTTGCAGCGGCGTCACCGAGATGCCCTGCCCGAACGAGTTCGTCGCGAGGTCTGCTTCGCGCCAGCGTCCGTCGCCTACGGATTTGACTTGCCCCGCGGCTTCGTCCGCCAACTCCACCCGCGTGCGCGCGCCAAATCCAAAGTTGCGGACGTATTGATAGAACCGCTGCGCGCCCAACCCCACGCTCATCTTGGTCGCTTCGACATTAAGCGACAAGCGCAATACGCCGGTGAGATCCACGCGTCCCGGCGCGAGATCATTGTGGTTCTTGATCAAACTCCCGCCGACGTAAATCGAACCGCTGTCATCGAACACGGTGCCGGGCGACACCGTCCCCGCGTCCAGCGCGGCGGCAACCGTGATGATCTTGAAGACCGAGCCGGGTTCATACTGCGAACTCACCGCGGGATCGAGCAGGCGCTGCAAGTTTCCGGGTTCGCCGTACGCGTTCAGGTCTGCGACGGGCCAGTTTGCCAGCGCGAGGATCGCGCCCGTCTTGGGATCGAGAACGACGATCGATCCGCTCGCGGCGCGGCTGTCCCGGATCGCGTTCGCCAACTCCACTTCCGCGATCCGCTGCATCGCCGCGTCGATGGTGAGGTAAATGTCAGCGCCGTCGATCGCCGGCTTGTTGGTGGGCGGATCAAACGGGATGACTTCGCGCAACGCGTCGCTCGCGCCGGAAAGGTTCCCGTCGACGCCGCGCAGGTCGGTGCTCATAAAACTTTCGATCCCATTTGCCGGCGCGTTCTGCGAGTTCACAAAACCGACGACGTGTGCGGCAAACGTTCCGCCCGGATAGACGCGCACCCGGCGAGACGTCACGACGAGACCATTCATCCCGCTCTGTTTATGAATATCCGCCATTGCTTCGCCGGCAGTTGCCGGTGCGGCTTTCGTCAGCGTGATCGGGGGCGTTTCGGTTTTAAAGCGCGCCAGCAGCGCGTCAGCCGATTGACCCAGCAGCGGCGCAAGCTGACGCGCGAGGTCTTGCGGTTTATCGATCTGGCGGGGATCGACAGTGACCGTGTAGAGGAAACTATCTTGCGCGAGCAGTAGTCCATCGCTCGTCAGGATGCTCCCGCGCCGCGCGTCAATCGGGGTGTCTACCGACTGCTCTTTGTCCGCGCGCTGCCGAATCTCGTCCCACCGGACGATCTGCCAGTAGAACAAGCGCGCGGCTAAGACCAAGCCGATTGCAAAGATGACCATCAGCGCGGCGCGCATCCGAATCGGCGCGCGCGACAACACCTGGGCAGACATCGCTAACCTCTATGGACCCGTCGCTTCGGCGGTGTTCGTGGTGGGCGCTAATCCGACCAACGCCAACAAATTGTCCCACAATGACGGTTGGCTGAGCGAACCCGGCGCCGGCGCGGCGGGGCGCGCAACCACCGGTTTGGACTCGACCGGATAATTCTTGACCACCATGAAAACGGTCTGCGTGATCGTCGCCGGATGAAAACCGAGCGCCTTGGCGCGGTCGGCGACGCGCGCGGGCAGCATGAGCTGCGCGATTTCAAGTTCCAACTGCGCGTTCTCGCGCTGGATCCGATCGTACTGATCCTTCAAGTCCTGCGCGCGATGGCCCGCCATCGTCGCTTGACCGTTCTGCCCCAGGTAGATCATACCCAGCAGCGCGATCAACCCGACCAGCAACAACATCGTGCGCAGCGAGCCGCCGGTGAGTTGGCTATTCGGTTCTCTAGTTTTTGGAATTCGTCCAGCCATAGCGCACTCTCTTGCGAATTTTCGTCAGACCATCTTTTCCGCGACTCGCAGTTTCGCGCTGCGGCTGCGCGGATTGACCTGTTCCTCTTCGCGCGTCGGACGCATCGGGTGTTTCGTCAGCACGCGCAAGCTTTGGGTTTCGCGAAAGAAATTCTTGACCCGCCGATCTTCCAGCGAATGAAACGAGATGATCGCCACTTTGCCTTGCGGCGCCAGAGTCTCCACCATCTGGGGCAAGACCTGTTCCAGTACCTCGATCTCGCGGTTGACCGCGATGCGCAGCGCCTGAAAGGTACGCGTCGCCGGATGAATCCGACTGTGCCGCCCTACCGCGCGCTCGATGACGTCGCCCAGCTGCCGCGCGGTGGTAAGCGGTCTCGCGCGGACGATGGCTCGTGCGATCCGCCGCGAGGCGTGCTCCTCGCCGTACTCGAAGATCAAATCGGCGAGTTCCTCTTCGTCGAGCGAGTTGACCAGATCCGCCGCCGTGGTTGGCACGGCCGGATCGAAGCGCATATCCAGCGCGCCGTCGGTCTGAAACGAGAAACCGCGCGCGGCGTCCGCGAGCTGCAGCGACGAAAGACCCAGGTCGAGCACGATGCCATCCGCCGGCAGAAAACCATTCGCCGCGGCGACCTCGCGCAAGCGTTCAAAATTCGAGTGAACGAGCGTCGCGCGAGCGCCGAATGCCGCGAGGTTCGCCGCCGCGACGGTCAAGGCGGCTGGGTCGGCGTCGAGTCCGAGCAATCGACCGGTTGGCGCTGACGCTGCTAGAATGCCTGCCGCGTGCCCGCCCGCGCCCAGCGTCGCGTCGATGTAGCGCCCGCCGTCGCGCGGCGCGAGGACGTCGATCACTTCTTGGAAAAGAACAGCAACGTGCGCGCGGTCAGGTGGCATCGTCCTACTTTTCGTTGTGTGCCGCGTTCTTTATGATCTGCCCGTAGCGCTCTGCCACTGCGTCCGCGTTCGCTTCCACTTGCCGGTTGACGTCTTTGTATTTCTCGGGATTCCAAACCTCGAGGCGATTGACCACGCCGATCACGACCACCTCGCCATCCAGCCCGGCGAATTCGCGCAGGTTTTGTGGTATAATGATCCTGCCTTGCTTGTCCGGCTCTGCCTGTTCAGCCAACGCCGCAAGGTGCCGCGCAAACATGCGAACGTCCGCCAGTGCCATACCTTGCTCTTCGATGTCGCGCGCCATACCTTCGTACTTGGATTGGGGGAAAATAAAAAGGCATTTGTCAAAACCGCGCGTAATGACAACGCCCGACGCCAGTTCCGATCGCCACTTGGCGGAGAGAGTGAGTCGCCCTTTCTCATCGATGGTGTTCTGCGTAGTCCCTACGAACATGTGTTCACGCTTCCCCCCACTTTGGGTCAAGAACAGGCGTTCTTATTGGGACGACCACCCACTTTACCCCACTTTTTCCCATTCGCATTATCGCATACTCCCCACCCTGTGTCAAGGGGTGGAGGCGACCAATTGCAACATTTAAGGTCAGGCACGGAGCAAGAAGGTTGCTCACCATCCAGAATCGCACAAAATAGGAATCAAATGAGCCGCACCTCTACCCTCGGGCGCCTCCAAACCATCGATCAAGAGATTGACGACAAGACCGCGCGCGCCCACCAAGTCGCCGAAGCGCTCGCGCACAGCCCAAACGTCCTGGCTGGCAAAACCGCGCTGGAAGCGGATCAGAAGAAGCTCGCCGAAGCGCGCGCCGCATTGCGCGAGCGTGAGCTAGAAGCTTCGTCGCTTGATGCCAAGATCAAGCAAGTGGAAGAGCGACTCTACGGCGGGCAGGTGTCCAATCCGAAAGAGCTTGACGGATTGGAAAAAGACGCGCAAATGCACATGCGCCGCCGCAGTGAGATGGATGACGCTTTGCTCCGGCTGATGGATTCAGTCGAACAAGCGCTGCGGCGCGCGGAGGGCGCCGCGCTCGCACTCCAAGCGATCGAGAAGACGCGTGAGACCGAGGTGGAGCATCTCGCCCGCGAAGAGACCGCGCTCGCCGCGCGGCTCGCGGCACTGGCAACGCAACGCGAACAGACCCGCGCCGCGCTGGATGCCGACGCGCTGAGGCAATACGATCAACTGCGGCGCACCAAAGCCGGGCGCGCGCTTGCGCCCATCAAGAGCGATTCGTGCAGCCAATGCGGCGTTGCCGTCCCGACCGGGCTGCTCAACCGCGTGCGCGCCGGCGATGAGATCGTCCTATGCACAAGTTGCGGCAGGATTCTCGCGTAATGCCGCGCGTCATTCTCTACACCGATGGCGCGGCGCGCGGCAATCCCGGTCCAGCGGCGATCGGTATCGTCTTGACCGACGCACGCGGTAAGGTCTTGCAAGAGTTGGGGGAGAAGATTGGCGCGACCACCAACAACGTGGCGGAGTATCGCGCCCTGCTACGCGGCTTGATGCTCGCCGCGGCGCAGCACGTGGACGAGATCGAGATCCGAACCGACAGCGAGCTAATGGCGCGGCAGCTCGACGGCGCGTACCGCGTCAAATCGGCGAACCTCAAGCCGCTGCACGATCAGGCACTGCGCGCGCTCGCGCAATTTGCCAGCGTATCGATCCAGCACGTTCCGCGCGGACAGAACCGCCGCGCGGACGCGCTCGCGAACGCCGCGCTCGACCGAGCATGACCCAACCGCTGCTGATCCTCGTCTCGGGTCCGCCTTGCTCCGGCAAGACGACGCTCGCGCGCTGGCTGGCGCAAGAATTGGCGCTGCCGCTCATCGCCAAAGACGATATCAAGGAATCGCTCTTCGACCATCTCGGCTGGAGCGACCGCGCCTGGTCGAAGCAGCTAGGGCGCGCCGCCTATCCGCTGATCTATTATTTTGTCAAAACACAACTTGCCGTGGGGCGCTCGCTCATTGTCGAGAGCAACTTCGACTCGGCGGCGGCAACACCGGCTTTTCTTGACCTGCAGCGCACGTGTCCTTTCGAGCCATTCCAGATTCAATGCTACGCTGACGGTCAGGTTCTATACCAAAGGTTCAAGACGCGCTCCGAATCTGGCGCGCGGCATCCTGGACACGTAGATCATCTCAGCTACGACGAAGTACGCGAGACTTTGCTCAAAGGCAAATATCCGAAGCTGGACATTGGCGGCACGCTGGTGGAAATCGATACGACTGATTTTGAGCAGATGAATCGCGCGGACTTGTTGAAGGCGATTCGTTTGTGCTTGTAGTTTGGCATAACGTGCCAATGGAGTACGGACTATGAAATTGCTCGCGCTCTTGCTCGTCCTCGGCTTGCCGATGCGGATCACCAAAGACACTACGCTGCCGCCGAACGGTCAGTACCATCAAGCGGTCATTATCGCCGGCAGCAACCTCACCTTCGATTGCAACGGCTCGACGTTTATCGGCGAAGGGATCGGCGTGGGCATCCTGATTCAAAACAAAACGGCGGTTACAATCCGCAACTGTAAGGTGCGTGGGTTCGACGTGGGGACGTACGTCGTGGGCGGCAAGAATTTCGTCTTCGAGAAAAACGATTTCAGCGGCAACTATGTGGACGACAACTCGGCGATCGAAGACCTGAAGCCAATTCCGCACGGCGGGCTGATTCTAAATGGGGTGCAGACTTCGCGCGTGCAAGGCAACACGTCAAACGGAAATGTCGCGGGCATCCAGATTCTGAATTCGTCAAAGATCCGCGTGCTTCAAAACACAACCAGCCGCAATCGCGGCTGGGGCATTTACCTCTACGGCACGACGACGAGCGCGATCTATACGAATACGGTCGAATACAACAACCGCAGTTGTCCGCAATGGGGCGTGGACGCGGGCTGCGGCTCCGCCGGCATCGTGCTCACGCAAGGTTCGAATCGCAATTTGATCGGCTGGAATACGCTGAACTACGACGGCGATGGAATTTACCAGGGCAACACGCCCGCGGCGGCGAGCAACGACAACGAGATTTTTAACAACAAGATCGCGCACAGTGTCGCGAACGGAATCGAAGCGACGTTCAGTTTCCGCAACTATATCCACGACAATTCATTCACCGACGATAACTACGGCGGCTGGTTCGGCTACGCTCAGCAATTTCGTTTTGAGCGCAACGCCGTCTACGGCGCACACGTCAAGAGTGTGGAGCACGACAACGCGCAGTCCAGTCGCTACGTCGGGAACACGTTTGACGGCGCGGATGTCTTGCTGCAGCCGGTGCTGGGCGGGACCTGCGCGGGCAATTTTATCGATAAGAACACGCTGCTCAACAACGCTCAGATCGTGACGACGGATTGTCAATGAGCAAGCTCGCCGCAGCGCTGCTCTGCCTTGCCCTCTCGGTGGCGTTGCTCAATCTAGCCCGCGCGCCATTTGCACTTGCCGCGCCGCGCGGACAGTCCACCAGCGCGGCGACAACTCCCACACCGACCGACGAGCCGCCCAAGTCGCCGTACGTTTTCCCGACACCGGTTTTCATTCCCACTTATCCGGGCGACACGCCGGTTGCGACGAGCGCGCCGCGTTCGACCGGTCAGCCCAGCGAGCAGGATACCTATACGGTGCAGAGCGGCGACAGCCCGTGGACGATCGCGCAGAAAGTCTACGGCAACGGCAGCAAGTATCCGGTGATTATGAGCGCGAACGGACTGACCGACACCACGCGGCTGCGCGTTGGCGCGGTGCTCAGGATTCCGCCGCTGGCTGGAACTCCGCCCGCTGCTGTCGGCACGCCGCCCGCGTCCGCGCTGACGCCGGCTTTGGCTACGCCGGCGCCGACCCTCGCGCCGTTCAGTCCCCTTTCGCCGGTTGTGACGCCGACGCGCGCGGCAACCGCCGCAGGCATCCTCCCACGATCAATCGGCGACGCGTTAGGGTTAGCCATCAACATCCTCGCCGGCGTGCTCGTCCTCAGCGCGGTCATCGCCGCAATCCTCGCTTTGCTCGTCTTCACGCGCACGCGGCGAATGCAAGAACTAAACGCTCCAAAAAGAAGATTGCAAATCCGCAAATAACATAGAGACGAGTCGGCGACTCGTCTCTACTGCTTCGTTATATCCTCGATCTGCTTTGCGGTCACGCCGCGCACGCGCACGACCTTACGCCGCAATGTGAGTCCAGCCACAATCTCGATCTGCGCGCGGCTCACCCCCAGTGTCTCCGCAAGAAACTTGACCAGCGCCTCGTTCGCTTTGCCTTCCACCGGCGGCGCGTTCAGGCGAATCTTGATCGCGTCGCCTTCCATTCCAACAATCTGATGCTTACTCGCGCGCGGAATGACTTTGACCGAGAAGGTCGCCGCGCCATCAGATTCCACAAAAACATTCACTTGACCAACACTCCACTCGCGAATCGCGCAACACACAGCGCGGCAAGTACCAGCCCCCATGCAAATTCGTTGGTCAGCACAACGAAGATCGACGCGTAGACCGACGCGAAGATCACGAATACCGCGAATGTCCCGATCAGCAACGCGCGCGGCGTCGCTTGGCTGCGCGCCATCTGTCGCAGTCCAAATAGCATCACGGGCAACTCGGCGAGAGAAATCAGCAATAGAATTGCGAACGCGACAGCAACGCCAATGCTACTTTGAATCAGGATCGGAACGCGCGCCGCTGCCGCACCCGCGCCCCAATAGATTCCTGCGGCAATCAGCAAACCGAAAAGACCGGCAACCACAAGACTGGTTCTCATCGCGGCGTTTTCAGCGCCTTGATAATCACCTCGCGCGTCTTGGCAGGCATGACGTACGCGTCCAGATCCCGCGGCGCAACCCACCGCGCGTCGAGCACGTCACTGGCTGCGCGCAAATCGCCGCTGACGTACGCTGCTGCGAAATCGATGACGACGTAGTGATACTGCACGCGTCCGGCATCGTCGCGCTGCAAAACCTCAAACGTATCGAGCAACTCGCCCAGCGCGATCTCAATGCCACACTCTTCGCGAATTTCGCGGCGCGCCGCGTCCCGCAGCGTCTCGCCTAATTCGACCGCGCCGCCCGGCAAGCCCCAATCGCCGCGCCCCGGCGGATTGCCGCGCTGGATCAGGAGCACGGCATCATCTTTGCAGACGACGACGCCGACGCCGCAAATGGGGCGGGAAGGAAATTCGCGCGAGTCAGACATGCTGCTCCATGACGAAAGACGGAAGACGAAGGACAAAGGACGGAGAACCGCCTTCGTCCTTCGTCATCGGTCCTCCGTCGCCTTTATATCCTTCACATTCAATTGCAGCCGCGCCTGGTTGTTCCACGTCCGCGATTCCAGTTGGTACGCCACATCAATTCGTGGCGGAAGGTGACCCAGCCAACTCCCCTGCCGAAACGCGATGGCATCCCACACGACCTGCCCATCGCTCAGCGTCAGCTTCAAATGCTCATTGCCGACGATCCGCGCGTCGCGTACGATCACGTTGCGGCTCAGAAAAATTGGCTCGCGGTTGCCGTAGCCAAACGGCGCAAGTTCCTCCAGCGATTTCTCCACCGTCCAGTTCATCTCGCTCAAAGCCGCTTCCGCGTCGATCGTCAGCGTCGGCGCCAGTTCCAGCTGCGCCAGCCCGCGCGCGGCGATTTCGCGGAGCCGCGCTTCAAGCTCGGGCAGCTTTTCGTTCACGACGGTGAACCCCGCCGCCATCGCGTGACCGCCGTGCCGCACGAGCAAATCGCGGCACTCGTCCAGCGCGGCGACCATATTGAACTCGCTGATGCTGCGCGCCGAGCCGCGGCTTTCCGTCTCGCCGCGATGGACCGCGACCGACGGGCGATAGAACTCTTCCGAAAGCCGGCTCGCGATGAGACCGACGATGCCTTCGGGGAAATCCGGCGCGGCGACGAAGAGCAAACGGTCTTGCTCTGCGCGCGCGGCGACCGCGTCGCGCGCTTTCAGCGTCATCTCGGTCGTCAGCCGCTGGCGTTCGCGGTTCGTTTCTTCTAGCTTGATCGCCAGGTCGTCCGCTTCGCCCGGATATTGCGTCGCCAGCAAATGATACGCCATCAACGCGCTCTCGAGCCGCCCGGCGGCGTTGAGACGCGGTCCCAGCGTAAAGCCAATGGTCCCGGCTTGAATCGATTGCGGCTTGATGGCGGCTTGACGGATCAGCGCCTGAATGCCCGGCCGTTCCGATTGGCGCAACTGCCCCAAGCCGCGCTTGACGAGCGCGCGGTTCTCGCCGGTCAACGGAACGAGGTCGGCGACCGTCCCCAGCGCGACCAGATCGACCAACGCGTCTTCCGGCATCGGCGTGCGGTACGTGTCCGCCGGCGCGCCTTCGTCCGCGCGCAGCAACCCTTGCGCCAGCTTGAACGCGACGCCCGCGCCAGACAAATCCTTGGACGGATATTTGCACAACGCCTGCTTGGGATTGATCGTCGCGAAAGAATCCGGTAATTGATCGCTGGGCGCGTGGTGATCGGTCACGATCATATCCAAGCCGATCTGTTTGCCGAACGCGATCTCGTCGAGCGAGCGGATGCCGCAATCCACCGTGACGACGATCTGGACGCCCTGCTCCTTCAATTGCGTCAGCGCGTCGCGGTTCAAGCCATACCCTTCGTCGATGCGATGCGGGATGTACGGCTGAACTTGCGCGCCGAGCGATTGCAGCACCTGCACCAGCAGCACGGTCGCAGTCACACCGTCCACGTCAAAATCGCCATACACCGCGATCGCCTCGCCGGCGCGAATCGCCCGGCGAATTCGTTCGACCGATTCGCTCATCCCGTACAAATCAAATGGATCGCCGATGAGCGCGTCGGGCGAGAGGAACGCGTCGGCTTGTTCCGGCGTGGTGATGCCGCGATTGTACAAGACCTGGATGAGCGCGGGATGCAACTGCCGCGCCGTGAAACGCGCGACGACCAATGAAGAGACACGCGGCGCAATTTGCCAACGCTTGATTTTGGGAGGCACAGGGACTCCGGTGAATTTGAGGTGGCGCGATTTTACCACGACGCGGGTGAAGACGCAAGAACGGATCGGATTCAAGATTCGACCGGGGACTTGCCACCGCGAGTGGAATCGGAGAGCCGCAGCGATTCTGAATGCGGGGAAACGAAAACGCGGCGCAACCAGCAATTGGCTGCGCCGCGTTTTTCATTCCCGATCACTTTTGGATGAATGGCAGAAATAGCCGGCTGAAGGGTTGGTTCGTCACCTGCAGCGTGAGATTGATCCGCTTGGGCGAATTGCTGACGCCGGCTGGACTCGTGACCGTCACCGTGACCGCGCCGGTGTACGTCGTTTCGATCCCGGTGGCGAAACTTGTCGGCGTAATGGAGAACGAATTCGGCGTCGTGCCGGCTGCCGGCAAGGCGGAGAACCACGCGCCTTCCGTCGAAAGATTCCACGTCAGCGTATCGCTTGAAGCGGTGTTCAACGGCGTGACCATACTCATGGCTGGCATCAAATACTGATCCGCATTGCTGTAGGTGAACAAGAGCGAATCTGGAACATTGCCCAAGCTCGGACCGATCAGGACAATCGTATCGCTCGTGCTCACGGTCGTGCTGCCGGTGTTCAGCTCCGCGGCGACCGTATGCGTCCCGCCGCCGCCGCCCATCGTCCAATTAAAGCTGGGCTGGAACGGCTGCCAGTTGCTCCAGCTGCCGTTATCGTTCTTGAGACGCATCTGCGTCCAACTCCCATAGATGTAAATCGAAACATTCTGCGAGTTGGTCGTCGCCGCATCGCGGTTGATGATCAGCGGATAGACGCCGTTCCGTCTTCCGAAATCCTGAACCCAGTATTGATAGTACGGGCTGCCGTTGACCTCGGCATAGCCGACGCCGATCTCCCAGTTACTGGTGCTGAGAATATTCGCCTTGTGTCCGGAACTGGTCATCCATCCGTTCATCACATCTTGCGGTGTCGCATACCCCGCCGCGATATTTTCGGCAAGCGAATTCCAATTCGAATAAAAAGTCCCGATGCGAGTTGACCACGCGCACACAAAGGTTGTTCCGCCAGCCCCATCGTACGAATCGTGCTGAAAGTAGCCGTCCTGACCCAGATCATTCGCATGATAGCGCGCCGCTTGATCGAGTTCGGTCACGCGCTTGAGCGGCGGCAAGCTCTGGCTGGCGCGCTGCGCGTTGACCAGATCGACGACCTGCTGTTCATAGTCCGAATTAACGATTGGCGCGATCACGCCGCCGCAGCCGCTGTACGCCGACGGCGCGTTATCGAACGAAACCGAATTGCCCGCCCCGTCGCCGCGGGTTGCCGAAGCCGCGCGGACAGGCGAAAGCCCGGCTGCCAAGATCACGCCGAGCGCGAGCCAGCCCAGCAAGCGCGGGAACACCCTGACCCTCATCGTTGCCCCTTTCATCGCGCCTCATTATAACGA
>JBBIJS010000067.1:0-12417 GCA_037445855.1 Chloroflexota bacterium
CGGTGGCATTGGACAAGGGCTCGCGGTTTGCGATTCGCGAAGGTGGGCACACGGTAGGTTCGGGTGTCATTACCAAGGTGAGTGAATAAAAGTGCCAAACTAGCCAAACGTGCCAAAGATGCCAAAGAAGACATCTGGCAAATTTGGCTGACTTGGCAACTTTGGCAGGTTTGAACTGAGGAGATTATGGCTCGACAAAAGATTCGCATTCAACTCAAAGCGTACGATCACCGGGTCTTGGATCAATCGGCGAAACAGATCGTCGAAACCGCCGAGCGCACCGGCGCAGCGGTGGTGGGACCGATCCCGCTGCCGACCCGCATCGAGAAGTTCACGGTGCAGCGCGCGGCGTTCATTGACAAGGACTCGCGCGAGCAGTTCGAGATTCGGACGCACAAGCGTTTGATCGACGTGCTCGAGCCAAGCTCCAAAACGATCGACACGCTGATGCGGTTGAACCTGCCCGCCGGCGTCGACATCGAGATAAAACTGTAATCAGTAATCAGTATCCAGACACGCTTCGCGTCTGACGACTGACGACTGTCGGCTGTTTACTGTAGAGGAACTGCTATGGCTGAAGGATTGATCGGCAAAAAAATTGGGATGACGCAGATTTTTACCGACAAGGGCGAAGTCGTGTCGGTAACGGTGTTGGAACTCGGACCCTGCTTTGTGACGCAAGTGAAAACGCAGGAGCGCGATGGCTACACCGCGCTGCAACTTGGTTTCGGCGAATCGAAGCATTTGAGTAAACCCGAGCGCGGTCATCTGAAAAATTTGCCGCCGCTCCAGAATTTGCTCGAAGTTCGCACGACGAGCGTCGCGGACGCGACGGTCGGACAAAAATTGAACGTGACGATGTTCGCCGCCGGCGACTTGGTCGACATTAGCGGTATCTCGAAGGGCAAGGGACACGCGGGCGTCATCAAGCGTTATCATTTCAAGGGCGGCAAAAAGACGCATGGACAATCCGACCGCATGCGCCGACCCGGCTCCAGCGGCGCGACCACCACGCCGGGCAGGGTGTACCGCGGCTTGCGGATGGCGGGTCAAATGGGCAACGCGCGCGTCACCACGCTGAATCTCGAAGTGGTGCAGGTGGATGCCGAACGCAATCTGCTGGCGGTCAAGGGTGCGGTGCCGGGCGGAAAGAACGGCTTGTTGTTCGTCCGCCGCGCGCGCAAGGAAAAGAAGCGCGACCAGAAAGCGGCGCAAGCGAAGAAGGAGAGTTAGTCCCCATGCAAGTGCCATTGTTTAACCAAGCCGGCGAGGAAATCGGAAAAACCGAATTGCGCGACGACATCTTCGCGGTAGAGCCGAATCAGCCGGTCATGCATCAGGCGCTCGTCCGCCAGTTGGCGAACGCGCGGCAGGGAACTTCTTCGACCAAGACCCGCGGTCAAGTTGCCGGCGGCGGCACGAAGCCGTGGCGGCAAAAAGGCACTGGTCGCGCACGGCAGGGTTCCACGCGCGCGCCGCACTGGCGGCACGGCGGCATTGCCTTTGGACCCTCGCCGCGCAAATACGCGCAGCGGATGCCGCAGAAGATGCGCCAGCTCGCGCTTCGCTCGGCGCTCTCCGCCAAAGTGGCGGAGGGACAGGTTCGGGTGGTCGACGAATTGAAGTTGGAGATTCCCAAGACGCGCGAGATCGAATCGATGCTGACCAACCTGTCGATTCCATCCAGCACCTTGATTCTGCTCGGCGAAGCAAATCCGACCGTTCAGAAATCGGCGGCGAATATTTCCGATGTGAAAACGCTGCGGGCGCAGTACCTCAACGTGCGCGATCTGCTCGGTCACGATTTTCTGGTGATGCCGCTCGGCGCGGTGAAGGCGATCGAAATCTATTTAGGGAAATGAGCAAATGACAAATGAACAAATGACCTATTCGCTAATTTGTCATTTGTCATTGAGACGGGGTTTGTGATGCATCTCTACGATGTTTTGAAACGACCAATCACAACTGAAAAGAGCAACCGGCTGAAAGACGATCTGCGGCAATACGCGTTTGAAGTGGACGACCGCGCGAACAAGCTGCAGATCAAAGCGGCGGTGGAATCCGCGTTCAAGGGCATTGAGGTTCTCAACGTGAACGTGATCCGCATGTCCCGCAAGCGCCGTCACTATGGTCGCCGCGTCATCTACAAGCCGTTGTGGAAAAAAGCCATCGTCACGATCCGGGCAGACCAGCGCATCGATCTATTTGAGGGGGTGTAATTATGGGCATCAAAATCTACAAACCCACCTCGGCGGGCCGGCGCAATATGACGACGGCGACGTTCGAAGAGATCACCAAAAAGAAACCGGAAAAATCGCTGCTGGTTTCGCTCAAGCGGCAGGCGGGGCGGAACAATCAAGGTCGCGTTACCGTGCGGCACCACGGCGGCGGCAATCGCCCCAAATACCGCATCGTCGATTATCGGCGTGAGAAGAACGTGCCGGCGAAAGTCACCGCGATCGAGTACGATCCGAACCGCTCGGCGCGCATCGCGCTGCTGCATTACGCGGACGGCGAAAAGCGCTACATCCTAGCGCCCGTCGGCATGATGGTCGGTGACAAGATTGCGTCCAGTCCGACCGCTGAAATTAAGCCGGGCAACACGCTGCCGATTTCCAGCATCCCGGTGGGCACGCAGATCCACAACATCGAACTGCAAAAAGGGAAGGGCGGGCAACTGGTGCGCTCCGCCGGTACGTCCGCGCAGTTGATGGCGAAGGAAGGCAAGTACGCGCAAGTGCGCCTGCCATCGAGCGAGACGCGGTACGTCAGCGTGGATTGCATGGCGACGATTGGGCAAGTCGGCAACCCGGAATGGAACACGATGAAGTTGGGCAAAGCCGGGCGCAAGCGTCACATGGGCTGGCGTCCGACCGTGCGCGGCGCGGTGATGAGTCCGCGCGACCACCCGCACGGCGGCGGCGAAGGCAAGAACGGCATCGGTCTCTCCGGTCCGAAGACGAAATGGGGCAAGCCCGCGCTCGGCAAGATCACGCGCCGCCGCAAGTACACGAACAAGTTTATCGTCAAAAAGCGAGGAACCAAGTAGATTTGGAAGTTAGAAGTTAGAGCTTGGAGGTTAGAGGGGTCGTTCCAACTTCCAATCTCCAACTTCCAGATTCTGGGGGCTTTATGAGTCGTTCGCTGAAAAAAGGACCTTTCGTACAACCGAAACTGCTCCAGCGCATCGAGCAGATGAACAAGACCGGCGAAAAGCGCGTGCTGAAGACCTGGTCGCGTCCTTCGGTGATCTTTCCGCAAATGGTCGGTCACACCATCGCGGTGCACGATGGGCGGCGGCATGTGCCGGTCTACGTGACCGAGAACATGGTTGGACATCGTCTGGGCGAGTTCGCGCCGACGCGCCATTTCCGCGGTCACTCGACCAAGGAGAAGGCGGCGGAAGTCGCGGCGGCAGCCGCCACGCCAGCGCCAGCCAAAGCGCCGTAGGAAGTACGAACCTTGCGAAGGTGCTGAACTTTCGCAGGGCTGGGGAGATTGAGAATGCCTGATTATTTCGAAGTAACCGCAGTTGAAAAATACATCCACATGTCCCCGCGCAAAGTGCGGCTGGTCGTGGATATGGTACGCGGCATGGGCGTAGAGGAAGCGATCGGCTTGCTAAAGATGACGCCGAAGGAAGCCGCGCGCGAAGTCGAAAAGGCGATCAATTCCGCCGCCTCCAACGCGACGCAGAATTATGGATTCTCCCGCGAGGATTTATTTGTCAGCACGATCTACGCGGGCGAAGGTCCAACGCTCAAGCGCGTGAAAGCCGGCGCGCGCGGCAGGTATAAACCGATTCTGAAACGCTCCGCGCATATCACGGTCAGCGTGGCGGAACGCGCCGCGAAGGTAGAGGAGAAATAATGGGACGCAAAGTTCATCCTTACGGGTTTCGACTGGGGTACATCAAGGATTGGCGTTCCAAATGGTACGCCTCGGACAAGAAAGCGTACACCGATCAGATCGTCGAAGACATGGCGATCCGCAAAATGATTCGCAAGGAAGTTGGACACGCCGGCATCGCGGACGTTCGCATCGAACGTTTCCCGAAGCAGGTCTCGATCTACGTCCACACTGCCAAGCCGGGAATTATTATCGGACGCAAAGGCGCGAGCGTCACGGCGCTGCGCAAGCATTTGGAAGAATTGACCCAGAAGAAAATCAAGCTCGATGTTTTGGAAGTCGAGCATCCCGAATCGGATGCGTACCTTGTCGCGGAGGGCATTTGCCAGCAGATCGAAAAGCGCATCTCGCACAAACGCGCGATGAAGCAAGCGGTCCAGCGCGCGATGCGCGGCGGCGCATTGGGAATCAAAATTACCGCCGGCGGCCGTCTGGCGGGCTCCGAAATGGCGCGGCGCGAATTGGTCAAAGAGGGGCGCGTCCCCTTGAACACCCTGCGCGCCGACATTGATTTCGCACGCTACGAATCGCTGACGACCTATGGCAAGATCGGCATCAAGGTTTGGATCTATCGCGGCGACGTGCGTCCGGAAGAGCGGCAGGCGCAGATCATCAAGCAGATCGAAGAAGCCGCCAAGCAAGCGGAAGTCTCGGAACAAAACTAATTCGACCTTTTGATTCGTTTTCCTGGAGTGTTTTGAAATGTTGATGCCCAAACGAGTTAAATACCGCAAGACCCATCGTGGGCGCATGAAAGGCAAAGAGAGCCGCGGCGTGACGCTGGACTTTGGCGATTACGGTCTGCAGGCGCTACAGCCGTGCTGGATGACGAGCCGTCAGATCGAAGCGGCGCGCCGCGCGGTGGTGCGCTTCGTCAAGCGCGGCGGCAAGCTGTGGATTCGCGTCTTCCCCGATCATTCCGTGACCATCAAAGGCGCCGAAACGCGCATGGGCGGCGGCAAGGGCGCGCCGGACCATTGGGTCGCGGTGATCAAGCCGGGCCGCGTCCTCTTCGAAATTGGCGGCGTCAAGGAAGATGTCGCGCGCGAAGCGATGCGCCTCGCCGCGTACAAGCTGCCGATCAAGACCCAGTTTATTACCAAGGCGGAGGTGCTTTGATGGATGCGGCAACTCTGCGCGGCATGGATAACGCGGCGCTCAAGAAACAGCTCGACGATTTGTACCAGGAATTGTTCAACCTGAGATTTCAACGCGCCGCCGGGCAACAGCCCAACTTCAATCGATTGAGTCAAGTCAAGCACGAGATTGCGCGGGTGAAGACGGTGGAGCGTGAACGCGCCCGCGCGGCGAAGGAGGCGAAGGCGCAATGACCCAGGTTCCCCCGGAGAGAGAACGACGTAAAGTGATGACCGGTCGGGTGGTCGCAGACAAGATGGCAAAGACCGTGGTGGTCGAAGTTCTGCAGCGCCATGCGCATCCGTTGTACGGCAAAGTGATCACCCGCAAGCGCCGCTTCAAGGCGCACAACGTGGAGCCGCTGGCAAAGCTGGGCGACCTCGTCAAGATCATGGAATCGCGTCCGTACTCGCGCGAAAAACGCTTCCGGGTTTCGGAAATCGTACAGCGCGGCATCGTCGTGGAAGAGATCGCGGACAAGGAATTGGAATCGCTGCGCGCGAAAGAACAAGCCGATCGCGTGCTGCTCCGGGCGGACGAAGAACGCCGCGCGGCGGAGCGTCTCTCCAAATTGGCGGGCGAGGACGAAGAACCCGCGGCTGAGCCGGCAGAGACGAGCGGAGGCGAGGAAGAATGATCCAGACATCCACTCACCTCAAAGTGGCGGACAACACCGGCGCACGCGAGATCATGTGCATTCGCGTGCTGGGCGGTTCGGGTCGCAAAGTGGGCAGTGTGGGCGACATCATCGTCGCCGCCGTCAAATCGGCGATACCCACCAGCACGATCAAGAAGGGCGAGGTAGTGCGCGCGGTGATCGTCCGGACGAGCAAGGAGTACGGTCGCAAGGATGGCTCGTACATTCGCTTTGACGATAACGCGGCGGTCATTTTGGAAACCGACACGACCAATCCGCGCGGCACGCGCATCTTTGGACCGGTCGCGCGCGAGTTGCGCGACAAGGGCTTTATGAAGATCGTCTCGCTCGCGCCGGAGGTACTCTAGCGGCTGCCCAGGGCGACCACAAGGCTCGCCCCGATTGGAGATTTTTGAATGAACAAGATTCGCAAAGGGGATACGGTCCAGATCATCGCCGGCAACGATCGCGGCAAGAAGGGCGAGGTGCACAGCATTTTGCCCCGGCAGGGTAAGCTGATCGTCAGCGGCATCAACCTGGTGAAGAAACATCAACGCCGCACCGGCGATGTCAACACGCAAGCCGGGATCATCGAGCGCGAGGGACCGATCGACGTTTCGAAGGTGATGCTGGTCTGCAAGAACTGCGGCAAGTTGACGCGCGTGAGCTTCAAGACATTTGACGATGGCACCCGATCGCGCGTCTGCAAGAACTGCAACGAGGTCGCGGGCTGAAATTGGAAATTGGAAGTTAGAGATTGGAGCTTAGAAGTTGGATGGATTCTCACCATCCAAAGTTCAACCCCCAGCCCCCAACATCCAGATTGGTGAGGTCAAACATGGCGAAGCCAGAAGAAGGCAAGCCAGAAGGCAAGAAAGAACAGAAACCCAAAGGCGGAGACGCGAAGGCGGCAGCCGCCAAGGGCGCGCCGAAGGAAGCCAAAGACGCGAAGAGCGCCAAGCGCGCCAAGTCGGCGGTACCGCCGCGCTTGAAAGAGCGCTATCGCAAAGAATTCCTGCCGGCGCTGATGCGCGAGTTCAGTTACAGCAATGTCATGCAAGCGCCGCGCGTTTCCAAAGTCGTCGTGAATATCGGCGTCGGCGAGGCGATCGCCAATGCCAAAGCGCTCGACGGCGCGGTCAAGGATATGACGCTTATCACCGGTCAAAAACCGTTGGTCGTCAAATCCAAGAAATCGATCGCGACGTTCAAGCTGCGTGAGGGGATGCCGATTGGCGTCAAAGTCACGCTGCGCGGCGACACGATGTACTACTTTTTGGACCGCTTGATGAACATTGCGCTCCCACGCCAGCGTGACTTTCGCGGCGTGCCGCGCGATGCCTTCGACGGACGCGGCAACTATACGCTGGGACTGCACGAGCAATTGATCTGGCCCGAAGTGGATTACGACACGATCGACAAAGTGCGCGGGATGGAAGTGACGGTCGTCACGTCCGCTAAAACAGACGATGAGGCGCGGCGACTATTGCAAATGATGGGCATGCCATTCAAGGCGCAGTAGTATTTTTCGCAAACCCACCCGATGGGTTGCGAGGAGGATGGGCGTGGCAAAAAAGTCAATGGTGAACCGGGAACTGCATCGAAAGTATCCGAACCGGGTGCGGAATCGCTGCCGGCTGTGCGGACGCTCGCGCGGATATATGCGCCGGTTCAAACTGTGCCGCATTTGTTTTCGCCGTGAAGCATTGGAAGGCAACATTCCCGGCGTGACCAAGTCGAGTTGGTAAGCCGCACCGAATCCACGGACGTGGATCGATCCAGAATTTCCAGACAGCCGTTTTGCAAGGAGCAGGGACTGATGACAAACGATCCCATCGCTGATATGCTCGCCCGATTAAGCAATGCCGCGGCGGTGCGCCATCAACAAGTGATGATGCCCGCGTCGAAATTGCGCGTGGCGGTCGCCAAGATTCTAAAAGACGAAGGCTACATTGAGAAGCTCGAAGTGACCAAGGACAAGCCGCAGCCGATGCTGCGCCTCTGGCTGCGCTACGACGACCGGCGGAAGCCGATCCTGAGCGGCGTCAAGCGGGTTTCCAAACCCGGTCGGCGCGTCTACGCCGGCAAGACCGAAGTGCCGTGGGTCCAGCAGGGTCTGGGTATCGCCATCGTGTCGACGACGCAGGGCGTCATGACCGGCGCGCGCGCCAAACGCATGGGCTTGGGCGGCGAGGTCTTGTGCTTCGTGTGGTGATTAGTCGTTGGACGTTAGCGGTTAGTCTTTGGTCGGCGAATGACTAACGACTAGCAACTAATGACTCGTTGGAGGATTTCATGTCGCGTGTGGGGCGAATGCCGGTCGTGCTGCCGGCGGGTGTTAAAGCAACTCAAAATGGAAACGCGGTCACCATCAAGGGACCCAAAGGCGAGCTGACGCAATCGTTTGATGCGCACCTCAAAGTGACGGTCGACAAGGCACAGGTCGTGGTCGAGACGCCGGATGCGCCGGGCTATGACGCGATGCACGGTTTGACGCGGGCGTTGATTCACAATATGGTCGTCGGCGTCACAGACGGATTCAAGCGCAGTCTGGAGATCGAAGGCGTGGGCTATCGTGCTGAGGTGCAGGGCAAGAACCTTGTGCTGCAACTGGGCTTTTCGCATCCCGTGACCTACGCGGCGCCGGCGGGCATCTCCTTCATCGTCGATAAAACCCAGCGGCTCTTCTCGATTGAAGGGGTTGATCGCCAGTTGGTCGGTGAAGTCGCGGCGAAGATCCGTTCGATTCGTCCGCCCGAGCCGTACAAAGGCAAAGGCATTCACTATCAGGGCGAAAAGGTTCGACGCAAAGCCGGCAAAGCTGGTAAAGTTGGCACAGGCGCGAAATAGGTTTCGATTATTTGAACGCGGAAACATCAGCCGCGTGGCGAGGGTTGGCAGATGAAGAGACAGGAAACGAGAGTTCGACGGGAAAGACGCCAACGGCGCGTGCGCGCCAAGGTGGCTGGCACCGAAGCGCGTCCGCGCTTGAACGTGTTCCGCAGCAATCGTCATATTTTTGCGCAGCTCATTGACGATGCCAAGGGGCACACACTCGTCGCCGCGTCCACCTTGGATGCCGATGTGCGCGCTCAGGCAGCGGCGTTGAAAAAGAAAGACGAAGCCAAAGCGGTGGGCAAACTGATCGCCCAGCGCGCGATTGAAAAAGGGCTGAAGAAGGTCATCTTCGATCGCGGCGGCTATCTGTACCACGGGCGGGTCAAATCGCTCGCCGAAGGCGCGCGCGAAGGTGGATTGGAATTCTAAGTCTGGAAGTTAGAAGTTGGAAGTTAGAAGTTGGAACAAACCTCCAACCTCCAACCTCCAATCTCCAATTTCCAATATCGAGGTAACATGGCAAATCGTCCGCGTGAGAGAGGTCGAGAAGAAGAGGGTCCAAGTCTGGACGAACGCGTCGTCCACATTGGGCGCGTTTCCAAAGTTGTGAAAGGCGGTCGCCGCTTTAGCTTCACGGCGGTCGTCGTCGTCGGCGACAACAGTGGCAGTGTGGGGATGGGCGTCGGCAAGGCGCGCGAAGTGCCGGAAGCGATCCGCAAGGGAACCGAGCGCGCGCGCAAGGCGATGCAAAAGGTATCGCTGGCGGGCGCGACGATTCCGCATCCCATCACATCTAAATTCGGCGCGTGTCTCGTCATGCTGAAGCCGGCGACGCCCGGCACCGGCGTCATCGCCGGCGGCGGCGTGCGCGCGGTGCTGGAATGCGCCGGCGTGCGCGACGTGTTGACGAAATCGCTCGGCAGCTCGAATCGCTTGAATGTTGTGCGCGCGACGATGCAGGCATTGGGCGAATTGATCGATCCCGACATTGTCGCCAAGCGGCGGAACAAACCGGTGGCGGGTCTCTTGCCGCCGTGGAGGAAAACCAAAGATGGTATCCAGCAAGGGTAGATTGAAGATCACCTGGGTCAAGAGCGCGATCGGTTATAAGAAAAACCAGAAGGCGACGATCACGGCGCTGGGCTTGCGCAAACTCGGTCAGTCGATCGAACACGACGACACGCCGGCGGTACGCGGCATGGCACTCGCCGTGCGGCACCTCGTCACGTTGGAAGAAGTGAAGGGCTAAATGAAATTACACGATCTTAGACCATCGGAAGGATCGAAGAAAAAGCGCAAGCGCGTCGGGCGCGGCATTTCCGCCGGGCAGGGCAAGACCGCCGGGCGCGGCACCAAGGGTCAGAACTCGCGCACCGGCGGCGGCGTCAAGCCCTATTTTGAAGGCGGTCAATTGCCGCTGGTACGCCGTATGCCGCATACGCGCGGATTCAAGAATATCCATCGCATCGAATATGATGTGGTCAATCTCGACGCGCTGCAAAGCAAGTTTGACGCGGGCGCGGCGGTGACGCCCGAAGCGCTGGCGGAGCGCGGGCTGATCGCGCGCTCGGAACATGTCAAGGTATTGGGCAACGGCGCGTTGAGCAAGGCGCTAACGGTCAAAGCGCACGCGTTTTCCACGAGCGCCAGGGAAAAAATCGCCGCCGCGGGCGGGACGGTCGAAGAACTTTAACAAATCACAAAATGGGATTCAGCTGTCATTTGTTCGTTTGTCATTGGAGGGTTTCCGAATGTTAGATGCAGTTCGAAATGCGCTGCGGCTGCCGGATTTGCGGAACAAGATCTTCTTCACCTTGTTGATCTTGGTCGTCTACCGTCTCGCCGCACATATCCCGGTTCCGAACGTCGATCCGACCGCGCTCAAGAGTTTGTTCGCGCAGAATCAGTTGCTGGGCTTTTTGGATCTCTTCTCCGGTGGAGCGCTTTCGAATTTTTCCGTCGTGGCGATGGGCGTCTACCCGTATATCACCGCGCAGATTATCATGCAGGTGATGACCGGCGTCATCCCGGCATTGGGCAAGCTGATGAAGGAAGGCGGTGATGCGGGCCGCGCGCGTGTCAATCAATACACGCACCTACTGACCATCCCGCTTGCCGCGCTGCAAGGATTCGCGCAGGCGACGGTGCTGACGCAGAGTAATCCGCCGGTGCTGACCAAGTTCGGCCTGACGACCTTTCCGCTGGAAACACTGGCGATCATCATCTCGCTGACCGCCGGCACGATCTTCGCGATTTGGCTCGGCGAGCTAATCTCGGAGCAAGGCATCGGCAGCGGTATATCGATCATCATCTTCAGCGGCATCGTCGCCGCGGTGCCGACCCGCGTCGGGCAGATGCTGCAAACTAGCCAAGTGGGCGCGCTGCTAGTCTTTGTGATCGTCACCATCGTCACCATCGTCGGCATCGTGTACATTCAGGAAGGTCACCGCCGCGTCCCGGTGCAATACGGGAAACGCGTGCGCGGCACCAAGATGTACGGCGGACAGAGCACGCACGTGCCGCTGAAAGTCAACTCATCGGGTATGATTCCGCTGATTTTTGCAATTTCGATCTTGATTTTTCCGGGCGTCATCGCCGGCTATTTTGTCGGATCGAGCAATTCCTTCGTCAGCGGGGTCGCCAGCGCGGTAGTGAACGCCTTCAATCAAAACAATCCGGTATATTGGACCGCCTATTTCTTGATGGTGGTGGCGTTCACGTTCTTTTACACTGACATTATTTTCCGTCAGCAGAACCTGCCTGAAGTTCTGCAGCAGCAGGGCGGCTTTATCCCGGGCATTCGACCCGGCAAAAAGACCGAGGACTATTTGAATGGCGTGCTGCAACGCATCACCCTCGTCGGCGCGCTCTTCCTGGGCGTCGTCGCGATCCTGCCGTTTCTCTTGCGCGATGTCACCGAGACGACCACGCTGATCATTACAAGCACCGGCTTGCTGATCGTGGTCGGCGTTGTGCTGGATACGATGAAGCAGCTCCAGGCGCAATTGCTGATGCGGCACTATGAAGGGTTCATTAAATAAAGCGTGAGGCGCGGCACAGAAACCCTCCCGTCTTCGCAACTCGTAACTCTCATTCCCTCGATGAAGAGGTGATGTATGAGCGATGCAGCCAAGTACGTGATCTTGCTCGGAGCACCGGGCGCGGGCAAAGGAACGCAGGCGGAGATTCTGCGCGTGCGTGCGGGTCTGGCGCACATTTCCAGCGGCGATCTGTTCCGCGAGAATATTTCCAAACAAACGGCGCTGGGTCAACTTGCCAAGTCGTATATGGACAAGGGCGAGCTGGTGCCAGATGACGTGACGATCAAAATGGTGATGGACCGCATCGGGCAGCCGGATTGCGCCCGCGGCGTCGTCTTCGACGGATTCCCGCGCACCGAAGCGCAAGCCAAATCGCTCGACGACGCGCTCGCGCGCCAGGGCAAGAAAATCGACGGAGCGTTGTTGGTCAACGTGCGCGATCAAGTGTTGATTGAACGATTGACCGCGCGCTGGGTGTGCCCGGCGGATGGTTCGGTCTACAACCTGCTATCGAACCCGCCGAAAGTTGCGGGACGCTGCGATAGAGATGATCGCGCGCTCGAGCAGCGCAACGACGACAAGCCGGAAACGGTGCGCCGTCGGCTGGACGTGTATCACACGCAGACGAAACCGTTGATCGCGTACTACCGCGCGGCGGGAGCGCTGCACGAGATCGACGGCGAGCGCGCCATCGATAAAGTTCAAACGGATGTGGTCAAGGCAGTAGAGCAATTGTGATAGTGATCAAATCGCAGAACGAAATCGCGATCATGCGCCAAGCCGGTCAGATCGTCGCCGAGGCGCACGCGGCGCTGCGCGAAAAGATAAAGCCGGGCGTATCGACCGCCGAACTGG
>JBBIJS010000068.1:0-12072 GCA_037445855.1 Chloroflexota bacterium
ATCACCAGCCCGCGCCTGGTGATTGTACACAAGTGTCATTGCGAGCGAAGCGAAGCAATCGCATTGCTAATGATTGAGATTGCTTCGGCGCAAAAACCGCGCCTCGCAATGACACAATCAAGATGTGTGCAATCACCAGCCCGCGCCCGCTGACATCCGCATAGGATTGTGATATAATCCGAGCCAGATCGAGCGCGGCGCCCGCGCCAGCGCGGGTCGTTCGGGATGGCGAGCGACAAAACAGTGCCGCGTTTCTCGCCATCCGACAGCGGAGGTGAACTTTGTTCATTACCCGGGAGCAACTGGAAACCCAAGAGGCGGCGCGCTTGGCGGGCTATGGGATGAAAAGCCGCGATTCGCGCGGCCGCAAATATCCGGACGACGAGCATCCCTATCGCACCGCGTACCAGCGCGATCGCGACCGCATCATTCACACAACCGCTTTCCGCCGGCTGGAATACAAGACGCAGGTCTTTGTGAATACGGAAGGCGATTACTACCGCACGCGGCTGACGCATACCATCGAAGTCGCACAGCTCGGGCGGACGTTCGCGCGCGTGCTCGGCGCGAACGAAGACCTGACCGAAGTGATCTGCCTCGTGCACGACCTGGGGCATCCGCCGTTCGGTCACTCCGGTCAGGACAAACTGAATGAATTGATGAAAGACCATGGTGGGTTCGATCACCAGGTTCAATCCCTGCGGATCGTCGAAGAACTGGAAGAGCGTTTTCCAGAGCATCCCGGTTTGAATCTAACGTACGAAGTCCGCGAGGGCATCGCCAAGCACGAAACAGAGTACGATACGGTCAATCCCGCCGAGTACAATCCGGCGGAAGCCGCGACGCTCGAAGCGCAGTTCGCCAGCGCGGCGGACGAGGCCGCGTACAGCAGCGCCGACCTGGACGACGGCTTGCGCGCGGGCATCCTCGATCCGCGCGACCTGAATCAAATCGAGTTTTGGAACGACTGGTGCCAGCTCAGCGGCGCGTGCGAAGATCGCTTTGACGATCTGACGCGGCATCGCTTTATCCGCTGGCTGGTGAATCAGCAAGTCACCGACTGCGTTACCGCGACGGACGCGCGGCTGCGCGAGCGCAAGATCGATTCCGTGCCAACGCTCCGCGCGCTCGGAAAACCGGTCGTCACGTTTTCAGCCGAGGTCGCGCGCAAGAATCGCGTGCTCAAGGATTACCTGATGGAAAATTTCTACCGGCACTATCGCGTTTCGCGGATGGCGGCGAAGGCGGAACACGTGCTGGAGGAATTGTTTACCGCGTACATGAAAAACCCGCGGCTTTTGCCACAAGCCACGCGCTCAAAAACGGAGCACTCGCCGCAAGCGCGTATCGTCTGCGATTACATCGCCGGCATGACCGACCGCTTCGCGCTGCAAGAATATCAGCGCCTGTTCGACCCGGCGACGCCGGTATAGTATCGCAAGGTTTCATCGATGGCTGAGCCACTCCAGTCCGTCCTCGCCGCGATGGAAGAGAACGTGGCTTTGCTTGAAGAAGCCAACTTTAGCGCGCGCGCAGAGGCAAGCGATTTTCTCGAGTTTCACATCATTGGCGCCACTGACGACGCAACCGGAAAGTTGCAGCAACGTGCGCGAGCGTTGAAGAACCGGCTAGAGCGCGTTGACGAAAAACTCTTTCAACGGATTGGCAAGCAGATCGTCACTGAGAAATATACGCCGAGGACACTCAAGAATGAGTTCGTACGATGTGGCGTCTATCCACCTCAAGCGAGCCGGGATGACACGAACTACGACAACCTGGACGTATTTTTCAACCGACTGATCGGCATCGCGATGGTTCCTACAGAATCTGTCGTACGCGAACCGGAGATGGTGAGCTACCAGCCAACGCCAGTCCGGCTTGTCCTTCAATTGCTCGATCAACTCAACCTGACTTCACAAGATGTTTTCTACGATTTGGGATCGGGCTTGGGGCACGTGTCGATCCTGGCAGCGTTACTGAGCGAAGCAAAAGCAAAAGGCATCGAGGTTGAACCAGCATACTACGAATACTCACGACTCTGCGCCCAACGTCTGAATTTGAACGATGTTCAGTTCTACAATATTGACGCGCGCGAAGCGAATTATTCGGACGGAACCGTCTTTTTCATGTACACTCCTTTCAAGGGCAAACTGATGCAGGATGTTCTGGCTCGCTTGAAAGCCGAAGCCGGCAGCAGGGCAATCAGGATTTGCGCGTACGGTCCTTGCATCGTAGAAATCTCACAGCAGAGTTGGTTGGAACGCGTTACCTCATCCGATCGCAATGGCATTTTGATTTTCAAATCGCGCTTACTCAATCACCCGATGACCCAATGATCCACCTGAAACGCCTCTACGCCCACAACTTTAAGCAACTCCAGGAAGTTGACTTGCGCTTCCCCGATCACGCGCGCATTCTCGTGCAGGGCAAGAATGAAGCCGGCAAATCGACGCTGTTCGAAGCCGTCTTCTTCGCGCTCTTCGGCGCCGCGCTCGCCACCGAGACCGGCGCGCGCGGGCTGGACGATTTGATCGGCTACGGAATGGAAAAGGCGCGCGTCGAGTTGGACGTGGCGTCCGGCGACCGCGTGTTCAAGATCGCCCGAACGATCGTGCGCGGCAAGACGAACGTGTGGGAACTGGATCTCGCGCGCGCGGGGGAAATCATCGAGGAAATCCGCGGCAACACGGTCGTCAACAAACGCCTGATCGCCGAACTCGGTTTTGACGGCGACGCGCTCCTCAACACCTGCTTCGTCGAACAAAAAAAATTGGAAAAACTGGAGGGGTTGAACAAAGCCAAGCGCGAGGAATCGCTTGCTAAACTTTTGAACCTGGACGCGCTCGTCGAGCTCGAAGGCGATTTGAAGATTCGCGCGGAAGACCGGCAAGAACTCGAGCGCCTGAAAAAGCGCGCGGAGCTGGCGGACATTCAAGCCGAACTGCCCGCGCACGAACAGAACCTCGCGCACGTCGAAAGGCAACTCCAACTGATCGATCTACGCGGCACGGTCGACGGCGCGACCGCCGAGACGCGCGCGGTGCAGCAACTCGACGCGGCGATTGTCGCGTTGGCAGCCCAGCGCGACGCGGCGGCGCAGCGCGTCGAACGCATCGACGCGCTGAAAGAGGCGATGCAGAACGTCAAAGACGCGCGCGATGCCGCCGAACGCGCGGCGGAGAACGCGCGCGACCTCGCGCGCCTGCAAGGCGAGCAAGCCGACGCGCGCCGCGCCGCCGACGACGCGCCGAAACTTGAATCGCGTTCCATCGCGCTGAAACGGCTGGGACATTTACTGCGCCATCTGGATCAACTCGGCGCTGCGCGCGACCAGAGCGCCGCGCGCGCCGCGCAACTCGCGGGCGCGGCAGCGCGGCTGGCGGAGCTGACCGCGACGGTCGCGCGCGAAGAGCAAACGCTGACCCAGGTCGAAGCGCGGCAGCGCCAGTATGACCTCGGCGAGGCGTTGGGCAATTGGATCGCCGCGCGGCGGGAAGCATCGCCGGAAACGCAAGCGGAAGACCGCGTCAAAGAGAAGCGCGCCGCGCGCGATCAAATCTCGCGGCAATTCCGCGTCCATGTCTACGGACTCGCCGCGCTGTTATTCGTTTTCGTCGCCGCCGCGGCAATCATTCAGCCGATCGCCATCGTCCTGCTCGTTCTCGCCGCGCTGACGCTGCTTGCGCTCGCCGCGCGCGCGACGACGTTGTGGCGCGAGCTAGCGCGCGCCGCGGAAGCGGTGGGGCAGGCGCAGGGCGAAGCGCACGCGCGGGCATCGGCAACCGATACGCAGATTGCGCGTTTGACCGAAGCGGAAACGCGGCTGGCGCAATTGAACGTCGCGATCCCGGAAACCATCGACCTCGCGCACTCGACGCGCGTGCAAATTGCGCGGGAGATGGACGCGGTGCGCAAGACCGCAGACGAACTGCGCGCCGATCAGGACGCGACGCGCGCGCGGTTGCTCAACGCGCGCGCGGTGCTCGGCGAGTTGCAGCGGCAAAACTCGATTGCCGAGCCGGCAAGCGTCGAGCAGGAACGCGCCGCGTGCGAGCGCGCCGCGCAGCAAGCCAACGCGATCCTGGCGCGGTGGCAACCGCGCGGACAGGCGGACGCACAATCGCTCGGCGTGGAACTGGACGCGAACGCCATCCAGCGCGCCCGGTTCCAGATCGACGCGCAGATCGAGCCGCGGCAGAAACGCACGAACGACGCGACGCGGCTGGCGCAAGAAATCGCGCGGCGCGAGCAGCAAACCCACGCGCTTTTAGCGCGCGCCCAAGATTCCTTCGGCAAGGCAAACGCGGTCAAGCCGGGCGCGCCGGCGTGGACGCCCGCCCTTGCGGTCGAAACGTACACCGGGTTCGGCAAAGATTTGCGCGCAGAGTACGACGATCTCGGCGGCGAGGCGGCGGTCAAGCAGGCGCGCGAGATCGAAGGCGAACTGGGGCGGCGGCAGGGCGAACGCGCGACGCGCGCGCGGAATGCAGATTTGTTGATGACGCGCGTGCGCGCGTTGATGGGAACACAAGCGCCGGCTTCGATCGGTTTGAAAGAACTGGAGAACATCGCGGAAAAGTTGGGGACGCTCGAATTGGGCGATGAAGCCATGCTGCGCGCGCAGCACCGCGAGTTGGTCGGGCGTGTGCATTCGCTGCGCGATCGACAGTCGCAATTGGAACGCGAACTGGGATTGGAAGGCGTGGCGCTGGAGCGCGCGGCGTGCCGCGTGGAATGGGAAGAACAAGCGCGGCGGGCGCGCGTGCGCGAGCGCGGCGTCGAAATCGTTTCCGTCGCGCGGCGGCGCATCGTGCATAAAGTCTTGCCCGCGACGATGGATTATATGCGGCGGATCCTGCCCGCGCTGACGCGCGACCGCTACCATGACGCGCAGCTCGATCCGGAATCGTACAAAATTCAGGTGTGGGATGAGCGCGCGACCAACGGCGGCGCGTTCAAGGAAAAGAATATTTTTAGCGGCGGGACGAAGGATCAGTTCTCGCTCGCACTGCGGCTGGCGTTCGCGCTCGCGACCCTGCCGCAAGAACGCGGCGCCGCGCCGTCCTTCATCTTCCTCGACGAGCCGCTGGGGTCGTTCGACGACGAGCGCGCGGACGCGCTGATCTATCTGCTGACGGAGGGCGAGATCGCGCGGGCGTTCGATCAGATCTTGCTCATCAGCCACGTGCGCGTCGACGAGCGGCTGTTCACGCATCGCGTGCTGCTGGAGAACGGGCGCGTCGCGGCGTCGGATTTGCCGGCGGCGTAGCGACGCGCCGGGTGCGCGCCCCGGGCAACCCGGAAGGTCGCCCCGACAAGACCACAGGCGGGAAATTGCTCCCGCCTTTTTGTTTTGTTCGATGTGGATTGCGTTCGATTCACGCGCCTTTGCCCACCATTACACGACCTTAACAACACCATTAAGCCGGGTTAACCACAGAGCGCTTATTCAGTGGTAAACTGATGCCGAAGGAAAGAACAAAAGTGGAGAAACGAATGAATCACCAAACGCAAGCCATCAAACGTAGACCGACCGCACGCAAGAGCACAACGGGCATCAAGGCGTTCATGATGGTCGCATCGATCGCAATGACCGTTGGCGGCTGGGGCATCCTTGCCCTGGGTCAGGCGCAGGGCGCGCTCGCCGCCGCGCAGCCCGCGATCGTCCAACCCGCCAGCACCATTAACCAGAACGGTGTGAACACATTTGGCTCCTTGTCGCCGCTGCGCCAGAGCACCCAATCCATTGCGCGGACGCGTTCCTCGCGCTAGAGGTGAACGATGCAGCGACTTGAATTTCGCGCGATGGGCTGCCACATGCTCGCTGTCCTCGACTCGGACGATGCCGCCGCCATCGAAGCATTGACGGAAGCGCCGGTCTGGTTTGAGGAATGGGAAGCATCTTTGAGCCGGTTCCGCGACGATAGCGAATTGAGCGCATTGAATCGCTCGGAGGGCGGTCCGATGCATGTCAGCGAGACGCTGTGGCAGGTCCTCCAAGCCGCACAGTCTGCCGCGCGTGAAAGCAACGGCTTGGTGACGCCAACGCTGCTCGATGCGCTGCACGCCGCGGGCTACGACCGCAGTTTTGATTTGCTCGAAACCGCGAGCGTGGCGGCAAACGTACTGACGCCGCCGCCCGCGCCTGACTGGCGCGCGATCGAACTGGACGCGCCCAACCGCACCGTCCGCCTGCCGCACGGCGCGCGTCTCGATTTTGGGGGCGTGGCGAAGGGATGGGCTGCCGATCAAGCCGCGCGGCGTTTGGGAACGATTGCGCCGGCGCTTGTCGACGCGGGCGGCGACATCGCCATCAGCGGCATCCGGGCGAATGGCGAACCGTGGCAAATTGGAATCGCCGATCCGTTCAACGCCGAATCCGACCTCGCGATGCTGATGATCGACCGAGGCGGCGTCGCGACCTCCGGGCGTGACTTTCGCAAATGGCAGCGCGCCGGCAAGTGGCAGCACCACCTCATCGACCCGCGCACCGGCGCGCCGGCGGAAACCGACGTCCTCGCGGTGACGGTGATTGCGCCAACAACTCGCGCCGCTGAAGTCGCCGCCAAAGTAGCGCTCATCCTCGGCAGCCAAAACGGATTGCCGTGGATCGAAGCGCGGAGCGACCTCGCTGGCTTACTTGTTTTGGAAAACGGTCAGGTCTTGCGCACCCGCCGCCTGGATGGTTATATTCGAGACGAGTCTCCCGCCGCGTACGGAGACATGATTCTTCCCGCGTGGAGCTAAAGTGTTTACCAAGGTTACCAATCAAAAAGAATTCGACGAGCTTGAACCGACCGTTCCGCTAGGGACGGCGGTGCTCATCCTGTTCGCCGTCGCCATCGGCACGCTGGTCACACTGATCATCTTGCAGGCGTGGTTCCCCAGTCTGAATCAAACCTTGTTCGGCGCCGGACACGAAGCGTACTGGGACCTTGCTCGATCGTCCGGGATCGTCGCCTATCTGCTGATGTGGCTGTCGGTTAGTTTTGGTTTGATCATTACAAATCGGCTAGCGAGTGTCTGGCCCGGCGGACCCACCGCGTTTGATTTGCATCAGTTCACCAGTCTGCTCGGTTTGGCGTTCGCTCTCTTCCACTCTGTCATCTTGTTAGGCGTTCAGTACATTCAGTATACCCCGCTGCAAATCCTGATTCCCTTCGGCACGCCGTATCAACCATTCTGGGTGGGCTTGGGGCAGCTCGCTTTGTACGCGCTGATTCCAATCACCTTTACCTTCTATGTTCGACGCCAGATTGGGACCGGCCTATGGCGCGCGATCCATTTCGGCAGTTTCGTCGCCTTCTCGTTGATTGCAGTCCACGGTCTCCTGTCTGGGTCGGACACGACGAATTGGGCGGTGCTGGGAATGTATGCGCTGACCACCCTGTCCGTCATTTCTTTGACGTGGTATCGCGTTAACACCTTGGTAGATGCCGCGGCGTGAGGCAAACGCGACGTTTCGATTTGCCCTGGCGCACCGCACGGAGTATACTGGCAAGCGATGAATGACACGCCGACGATCCTATTGATCGAAGATGACGAGGGCATTGCGGAGCCGTTGATCTTCGGCTTGCAGAGCGAGGGATTCAAGGTCCTCCACGCGCCCAATGGCGCGCAAGGACTCGCGCTTGCCCGGAGCGAGCAGCCGGACGCGATTCTCCTCGACGTGATGTTGCCCGATATGGATGGCTTTGCAATCTGCCGCACAGTGCGCGCCGAGTCGGCGACGCCGATTTTGATGCTAACCGCGCGCGGACAGGAGATGGATCGCGTGATGGGCTTGGAACTCGGCGCGGATGACTATATCGTCAAGCCCTTCAGCTTCCGCGAATTGCTCGCGCGTCTGCGCGCCACGCTGCGGCGCCGCGAGCTGGACCGCGGACAAGCCCCGCGCGCGGCGGACCGCCTGAGCGTCGGCGACCTGGTTCTGGATCGAACCGCGCGGCAGGTCTGGCGGCGCGAGCGCTTGATCGAGCTTTCGCCGCGCGAGTTCGACCTCCTCACCGCGTTGATGGAGAGCATCGGTACGGCGCTCTCGCGACAGGAACTCCTTGACCGCGTGTGGGGCGAAGAATGGATCGGCAACCCGCGCACGCTCGACGTGCATATCCGCTGGCTGCGCGAGAAAATCGAAGACGCTTCGGCGGCGCCGGTGTACATCGAAACGGTGCGCGGGCACGGCTATCGTTTTGTTGATCCGACGGTGCGAGGAATCCCCGATGCGACCGCATAGTTTGCAAGGTCGTTTGCTCCTAACGTTTGTCACGCTGATGGCGCTCGGCTTGGGCAGCGTGATCCTGCTGGGCGGCTGGCGTCTCACCGCGCAGAGTTTGAATCGCAGCCAGCAAGACCTGGAACTCCAGGGCCAAATCATCGCGAACGCGCTGCGCGAACCGATCGAACGCGGCAGCGCCGCACCCAGCGGGGGGCGCTCGCTGGATACATTGATTGGCTCGTACGCGCAGGGGATCGCCGGGCGGGTGACCTTGGTCGATCCGCAATTGAACGTCGTAGTCAGTTCGGATCGCGCGGTGCCGGCGCAGATCGCGGAGAATCACAGCGAGCTCATTGCGGCGCGCAATGGGACGCCGCAATCTACCATCCGATGGGACGAGTGGAGCAAGGAAGAGCGTCTGTTCGTCGCCGCGCCGATTGTTGGTGATCGTGGTCAAGGGCTTGGGTTTGTCCAGCTCTCGATTCCCACCGCGCCCATCTATGCCCAATTGCAAGAGACGTGGCTGAGTTTTCTCGCCATCGGCGCGGTGGTGTTGCTCGTCACCATTCTCGCGAGCGCGCTCCTGGCGCGCCAAATCGCGATCCCGGTTCAGAGTCTGACGACGACCAGCGAGCAGATCGCGGCGGGTCGCCTCGACGAGCGCGTGACGCCTGCCGGACCGAGCGAGACGCGGCGGCTCGGTCACGCGTTCAATCGAATGGCAGATCAGGTACAAGAGATGATCGGACAACAGCGCGCCTTTGTCGATAATGCCGCGCACGAATTGCGCTCGCCGTTGACCAGTCTGCGCCTGCGGCTGGAGATGCTTCAGACGCACGGGCAGCGCGACGGCGAGTTGACGCAGCACTACCTCGGGCAGATGGAACGGGAAGTCGGCTACTTGCAGCGCTTGACGGATCAGCTGCTCGCGCTCGCCTCAGTCGAGGAAGGCGATAGCGCGCCGCGCGTCTCACTCGACCTGTCGCGGCTGCTGTACGATTTGACCGATCAGGTTGGCGCGCTCGCCCAGCAAGCCGAGCTGACTCTGCACGTGGACGTGCCCGACCATTTACCGCGCGTGGAAGCGAACCCGGAGCAGCTGAGCATGTTGGTGCGAAACCTGCTGGATAACGCGATCAAGTACACGCACAGCGGGGGGACGATCACGCTGACGGCACAGGCAGCCGATGGTCGCGTCGCTCTCCGCGTGGCGGATACCGGGATGGGCATTCCGGCGGAAGCGCTGACGCATATTTTTGATCGGTTTTACCGCGCAGACCGCGCGCGCTCGCGCCGCCCTTCGCTGGGGGCAGCCGGCGGCGCGGGACTGGGCTTGTCGCTCGTGCGCGAGATTGCGGAGGCGCATGGCGGTAACGTCGAGGTGGAGAGCCGCGTGAACGTCGGCAGCGCCTTCACAGTCTATTTGCCGATCGATTACACCACGAATCAATCGGGCGATTAGAACCGCGCGATGGCGGCGGGCTTCGCAAGCCCGCCTTTTTTGTTTTTGACTAAACTGTGCGATGCGTTATAATGCGTTGAGAATTTTCGGGGTTTGCATTCATCGTCTGGAGAGAGCATGACAACACCTACGCGCGGCACGCTCAACATTCGCGGCAAGACCAACCAGGTCGTCGATCACCACTATGACGATGCCAAGCCGGGCAAGCCGCTGTACCTTTTGATTCCGGGCGGTCTCGTCGCGCTGGCAGCTTTGTTGGTTGAAATTTTCATCGCCTATCAAACGTGGATCAACGGAACGCTCGACTCTAGCACTGGCATCCTGCTGATGCTGCTGCTCGCGCCGTTTTACATCGGCGGCGTCTTTCTGTTCAGTTACGGCTACGAACTGTACGACCTGCCGCGCGCGCTGCGCGATACCGCGATCATCGTTTTTATCACCGTCGCCTCGGTGGTCATCGTCGCGGTCCTGTTCGTCGTTCTCGGCTCAATGGGCGAAGGCAGATCAAACTCGTCGTCCAGAAGTTCGCGCAGTTCCGCGTCGTCGTCCTCAAGCAGCGGCAACAGCGGCGGCGGGTTCAGCAGCGGAGGCGTCTTCCCGTACGTCGGACCGATCTTTCTTGGCGGCGCCGGCTCAACTCATACTGTGACGCGCGAAGTCGTCCGCGAGGTGCCGGTCGCGCCGCCCAAGCCGCAGCCGGTCAATTGCCCCTACTGCGGTCGCGCGTACGTGCCGGCGGACAATCAGTACGCCTGCCCCAATTGCGGCGCGGCAACGCCGGACGATTTGCGCGCCCAATCAGAAGCGCAGCTCAACCCGCCTCCGCCGCCCGGCTAAACGCACTCACCTCGAACGCCTTGCCGCCTGATACATCGCCAGCGCGCGCTGCGCGGCATGGATAATGCGGCGCATCCTACGCCAGCGGTCCGTCGAACGGCTTGTCCCAGCCGGTCGAGAGGACGCCGTGCAGCAACAGATCGACCGGCGGATGATCGGCAATCGTGTCGTAATAGTACGGCAGCCGGATCCGCCCGTCCGTTCCGATGATGAACGTCCCCGACATCTGCATCGCATCCTGACCCTTCGGCGGCATCTCAGCGTGATGACCGCGTTTTCGCGCGCGCGGCGCGCCCGTCACGACCTGCGGCGACAGCGCGACTTGCCAGAGGTTGCCGCGCTCCAAACCGTAGGCGCGATACGCTTTGCGCTCCGGATCGGACAGACAGACGACGCCGGGCGCTTGACGTTTGCAAAACTCCAGCGTCTCCGCCGGCGTGCCTTGTGCAACCGCCGCCAATGCCAGCCCGGCGCGCTCGATGTCGGACCGCGCGTCGACCAATTCAGCGAGCATCTCCTTGCACTGCGGACAGCCAAAATGCCGCGTGAACGCGAGCAGCAGCGTCTTTTCCAACCACAGCGTCGAAAGCCAGACCGGTTCGCCGGCAGTGGTCAGCACCGACGCGTCCGGCGCGGGATCGTTGAATTTGAGACGGGCAAGTTTTTCCATACTCTCCCTCGATCAACTTGGCGCGAGGCGCGGAACGAGACGCGGCGCGCGCGGCTCTGACGGCGGCGCGCTGGACAGCGTGCCGCGCGAAAACCCAGTGATCTCCTCGTGATCGTCGATGACGCGCCGGATCTTGCCGTCCATCATCTGAACGACGCGGTCGGCGAACGCGGTCATTCGCAGGTCGTGCGTGACCATGATGCCGGCGCGGTTTTGCTCGTGAATCAGGTTGGCAAACGTCTGCACGACCTGATACGCGCGCTCGGTGTCCAGACTCGCGGTTGGCTCGTCGGCGAGCACGAGCGCGGGGTTGTGGATCAACGCGCGCGCGATCGCGACGCGCTGCTGCTGCCCGCCGGACAATTGGCGCGGCAGGTTGTTCAACCGGTCGCCCAAGCCCAGCCGCGCGAGCAGTTCGCGCGCGCGTTCTCTGCCGGCGCGGTCGTACTTGCCGTTGAGTCGCAGCATCAGCTCGACGTTTTCCAGCGCGGTCAGGTAGGACACGAGGTTGTTCGCCTGAAAGGTGAAACCGATTTTCTCGCGGCGAAACCGCGTGCGCTCTCGGTCGCTCATTTCCATCAGCGATTGCCCAGCGATGATGATCTCGCCTTCGTTCGGCGAGAGCAGCGTCGCCAGCATCGCGAGCAAAGAGGTCTTGCCCGACCCGCTGGGTCCGACCAGCGCGACGAACTCGCCGTTCTGTACCGCCAGGGTCACCGCATCGACCGCGCGGGTTACGCCGGTATCGGTCTGGTAGATTTTCGTTACCGCTTTTGTTTCGAGTGAATTTGTCATTTGATTTTTCCTACGAAGTCAGCCCCAGCGCGGTCAGCGGCTCGACGCGCAGCGCGTAGCGGATCGATACCAGCCCGCCGAGCGGACCGA
>JBBIJS010000069.1:0-12057 GCA_037445855.1 Chloroflexota bacterium
ATCAACAAACGCACGGTTGCGCCGGTCATCGCGCGCTATCGCGATCCGGCGAACGTCGCCGCCGCGTTCGAGGCGTTGCGCGTCGAATGGAATGATTTGCTCGCGCAGTACCAGGTTGAATCGCCCGACGTTCATACCAATCGCATGGTCAATGTCTGGAACGCGTACCAATGCATGGTCACGTTCAACTTGTCGCGCTCGGCGTCGTACTTTGAATCGGGCATCGGACGCGGGATAGGATTCCGCGATTCAAACCAGGACCTGCTTGGCATTGCGCACATGGTTCCCGCGCGCGCGCGCGACCGGCTGCTCGACATCGCCGCGACGCAACTCGACAGCGGCGGCGCGTATCATCAATATCAGCCGCTCACCAAACGCGGCAACGATGGCGTCGGCGGCAATTTCAACGACGATCCGCTCTGGCTCCTTCTCGCGGTTGCCGCGTACCTCAAAGAGACCGGCGATTGGAAAATTCTCGACGCGCCGGTGCCATTCGACAATCGTCTGGGGAGTGAGTCGCCGCTGTACGAACATTTGCAACGTTCGATTCAATACACGCTCGATCGATTGGGTCCGCACGGCTTGCCGCTCATCGGTCGCGCGGATTGGAACGATTGCCTCAACCTCAATTGCTTTTCCAACGCGCCGGGCGAATCGTTTCAGACGACGACGAACAAGGATGGCAAGATCGCAGAATCGGTGATGATTGCGGGATTGTTTGTGTTGGCGGCAAAAGAAATGGCGGCGATCGCGGAACGATACGTTGGGAACGCTGGCGTAGAGCGCGCGAGCGTCGGTGCGCCCTACGATGCCGCGGCGGAAAAAATGGCGGCGACGATTCTCACGCACGGCTGGGACGGCGAATGGTTTCTGCGCGCGTACGACAATTTCGGTCGCAAAGTAGGGTCGCGCGAAAACGACGAAGGCAAGATTTTTATCGAATCGCAGGGTTGGTGTGTGATGGCGGGCGTCGGCTTGAACGACGGACGCGCCGCGCGCGCGCTCGCCGCGGTGGAAAAATATCTCGCCACACCGCACGGTATCATTTTGCAACAACCGGCGTACGCGCGGTACTATCTTCACCTCGGCGAGATTTCGTCGTATCCGCCGGGTTACAAAGAGAACGCGGGCATCTTCTGCCACACGAATCCGTGGATTATGATCGCGGAAACGCTGATCGGCGACGGCGACTTGGCGTATGATTACTATTCGCGCATCAATCCATCCGCGCGCGAAGAAATCAGCGACATGCATCGGTGCGAGCCGTACGTCTACGCCCAGATGATTGCCGGGCGCGATGCGCCGACGCACGGCGAAGCAAGAAATTCCTGGCTCACGGGAACAGCGGCGTGGAGCTACGTCGCGATCACGCAGTGGATTCTGGGAATCCGCCCGACATTCGACGGCTTGCAAATTGCGCCGGCGATTCCGCGCGCGTGGAAGGGTTTTCGTGTGACGCGCGTTTTTCGCGGCGTGACGTACGAGATCACAGTCGAACGGGTCGGTGAAGGAAACGCTGTTTCGCTGATCGTAGACGGCAAGGCGATGGATGGAAATGTTGCGCCGTTGCCGCGCGATGGACAAACCAGAGTGAGTGTGAAAGCGGTGTTGGGAAACTAATGGGCGATTTTCACGGCTTGCCCACGCGCGTATTGGAGAATGAATATTTGCATCTGGAATTTCTTGCCGATGCGGGACCGCGCATCGTGCGCTTGGCGGCGGCAGGATCGCGCGAGAACCTTTTCGCCGAATTGCCCCACAAGAAAATAGAAACCGATGGCATGTTCATAAGGCGCGGCTCTTCGCCGCGCGCCGCGGACGTGCTGTCGCACGGCGATTTTTTTCTGCGCGGCGGTCATCGCCTCTGGCATTCGCCTGAAGCGATGCCGCGCACGTACTTGCCCGACAACGCTGCTGTGGCGGCCGAAGAGATCGACGGCGGCGTGCGCTTGCGCCAACCGACGGAGGCGATGACCGGAATTACCAAGAGCATCGAGATTCGCCTGGACCCGCAACGCGCCGCGGCAACCATCACGCATCGATTGCAAAACGACGGCGCGCGCGTGGTCGAGTGCGCGCCCTGGGCGATTACGATGCTGCCGCTCGGCGGCGTGGCGATTTTGCCGCAGACCGTTAGCGCAATCGACGCGCAGGGCTTGTTGCCGAATCGCAATTTGGTCTTGTGGCAATACACGCGCGTCAACGATGCGCGTCTGGAACTGAACGACGCGACGATTCGTGTTCACGCGCGCGCGGAATTGCCGCCCTGCAAAATCGGCTATTTCAATCGACGCGGTTGGATCGCCTACTGGCGCGCCGGTGTGTTGTTCGTCAAGCGTTTCGAGCCGCAGCTCGATCAGCCGCATCCCGATTTCAACTGCAACGCCGAGGTGTATTGCAACGACGAATTCATCGAGCTCGAAACGCTCGCGCCGCTGACACGGATGGCGCCGGGGCAATCAGCGATGCACGTCGAAAGGTGGGAGTTGCACGCGAGCGTAAATCTTGATTCTGCGAACGAGTTGATGAGATGATGACTTTTCCGAGGGATTTCTTGTGGGGCACGGCAACCGCCGCGTATCAAGTCGAAGGCGCGTGGAACGCGGACGGCAAGAGCGAATCGATCTGGGATCGTTTCACGCACACGCCCGGCAAGATCGAGGACGCGAGCAACGGCGACGTGGCGTGCGATCATTATCATCGCTGGCGCGATGACGTGGCGTTGATGCACGCGCTGGGTTTACCGGCGTATCGATTTTCTATTGCGTGGCCCCGCATTTTGCCCGAGGGTCGCGGCAAGGTGAATCAACCTGGACTTGATTTCTACAATCGATTGGTGGATGCGTTGCTCGAAGCAAACATCACGCCGTTCGTCACGCTGTATCACTGGGACATGCCGCAAGTGTTACAAGATGAAGGCGGTTGGATCCAGCGCGCAACGGCTGAAGCGTTTGTCGAATACGCCGATGTGGTCAGCCGCCATCTGGGCGACCGTGTGAAGCATTGGGTCACGCACAACGAGCCGCACGTTGCCGCGTTCCTGGGTTATCAAGTCGGCATTCACGCGCCCGGCATCACCGATGGCGCAAGCGCGGTCAAGGCGAGCCATCATTTATTGTTGTCGCACGGTTGGAGCGCGCCGATCATTCGCCAGAACTGTGCGCGCGCGCAAGTCGGCATCGTCTTGAACACCGCGCTGGCGACGCCCGCATCGAGTCGTCGCGAAGATGGGGATGCGGCGCGCCAGGTCGATGGTCGCGTTCAACGGTGGTTTCTCGATCCGCTGTACGGCCGCGCTTATCCCGCCGACATCGTCGCCGAGTTTGCGGCTGCCGGTTGCCTGCCCGATGGCGGCGCGTTCGTGCAGACCAATGATCTGCGCGCGATTGCTGCGCCCACCGATTTTCTCGGGCTGAATTATTACAACCGCTCGCTCGTCACACAAGATGCGCTGGCAAACGGCGGACCCTTCCCCAATGACGCGCATATTCCCGATGCCGAATACACCGACATGGGCTGGGAGATCTATCCGGAGGGTTTGTATCAATTACTCTGCCGAGTCTATTTTGATTATCGCCCGTCAAAGATTTTCGTCACAGAAAACGGTGCGAGTTACTCCGATGCGCCCGATGCGCGCGGCAGCGTGAACGATCAGCGCCGCGTCGACTACTTGCGCAGCCATTTCGCCGCCGCGCAGCGCGCTATCGCCGCGGGCGTGCCGCTGGCAGGTTATTTCGTCTGGTCGTTGCTGGACAATTTCGAATGGGCGAAGGGATACGCGCAGCGCTTTGGCATCGTCTGGGTCGATTACAAAACGCAGCAGCGCATTCCGAAAGCGAGCGCGCGGTGGTACCAGCAGGTCATCGCGCGTAATGGACTGGAATAATATAATCCGCGAATCTCGCGAATACGCGCTAATCTAAAAAACGATTAGCGACGACACCTGCACTTGCGTGCGGTGCAAGTGTTCGTGAGATTCGCGGGCAAAATTTTCTAGGAGAAACCTGTGATGGAGATCGAACCGCGCGTGGAGGGATTGCTTAAGCAACTTTCGCTCAAGGAAAAAATAGCGCTCTTGTCCGGCAAGGATGCGTGGAACACGGCGGCGATTGAACGCCTGGGCATTCCGTCGTTGACTGTCACCGATGGACCGCACGGGGTGCGCAGAGAAACGCCGACGACGGCATTCCCCACCGGCGCGGCGCTGGCGGCAACCTGGAATACGGAACTGATCGAGCGCGTGGGCGCGGCGCTGGCGGAAGAAACGCTCGCGTCGAATTGCGACGTGCTGTTGGGTCCATGCGTCAACATCATTCGTCATCCGCTCGCGGGACGCAATTTCGAAGCGTATTCGGAAGACCCGTATCTCGCTGGGCGCATCGGCGTCGCGTGGGTGAAAGGATTGCAGAGCCAGAACGTCGGCGCATCGCTCAAACATTTTGCGTGCAACAACCAAGAAGTCGAGCGCATGCGCGGCAGCTCGCAAGTGGACGAACGGACGTTGCGCGAAATCTATCTCGCGCAATTCGAGATGATCGTCAAAGAGGCGAACCCGTGGACGGTGATGTGTTCGTATAATCGCCTCAACGGCGTGTATGCGAGCGAGCATCGCCACTTGCTCACCGAAATTCTGCGAGGCGAATGGAATTATGACGGCGTTCTCGTTTCCGATTGGAACGCGAACCACACAACGACCGAATCGGTGAAGAATGGACTCGATCTCGAAATGCCGGGACCCGCGCGGTACTATGGACAGTTGCTGGTCGAAGCGGTAGAGAACTGGCAAATCGAACCCGAGGCGATTGACAACGCCGCGCGCCATTTGTTGCGGATGATTGTTCGTTCGGGACGGCTCGATGCGCCGCGACCGGCGGGATGTGTGAACACCAGCGCGCATCAACAACTGGCGCGTGAAACCGCCGCGGAGGCAATCACGCTTTTGAAAAACGACCATGCGCTCTTGCCGTTGAAACTCGACCCGCTGAAAACCATCGCGGTCATCGGACCGAACGCCAGCGATTGGCAAATTACCGGCGGCGGCAGTTCGCGCGTCGAACCGCCATTTCGCATCGCGCCGCTCGCTGCGATCACGGCAAGGCTAGGTCATCGCGTGAAAGTTGAATACGAGACAGGGTGCGATAATTATAGCGAGCCGCCTAAAATAAAATCGGAATGGCTCACGGCGGCGAACGGAACCGCACGCGGTTTGAATATCGAGATTTTTAACAACGCCGATTTTACGGGCGCGCCTGTCCTCGCGCACATCGTGCCGACGCTGGAACAGTGGTGGTGGCAAGATGCGTTGAGCCAGCACGCGGCGTTTGAAAAATTCTCGGCGCGGTGGAGCGGCAAACTAAGCGTGCCAGAAACGGGCAATTACGTTTTCAAGTTCAACAACTCGGCGCACGCGCGCGTATTGATCGACGGCAAGGAATTGATCGACCAAGACCGCAGTCAGACCGGCAGACCAGAGCATCAGTACGATTTAGTCGAAATCGAATTGGTTGGCGGACGCGCGTATGATCTGCGCGCCGAATTCGTCAAACGCACGAATGAAAATTCTGCGTTCGTTCGCGCGGGACTTGCGCGCCGGTATCGCCCCGCCGAAGACCAACGCATCGCGCGCGCGGTTGAACTCGCCAAACGTTCTGACGCGGCGCTCGTGTTTGTCGGCTTGTCCGAGAATTATGAAACGGAAGGCGGCGACCGTCCAGATATGGAATTGACCGGCGCGCAGAACGAATTGGTGCGCGCGGTCGCGCAGGCGAATCCAAACACCGTCGTCGTGCTCAACGCCGGCGCGCCGGTGACGATGCCGTGGGCGGAGGATGTGCGCGCGATCGTGTTCGGTTATTATTCAGGAATGGAAGCGGGGAATGCGCTAGCGGATGTGTTGTGCGGCGACGTGAATCCATCGGGCAAATTGCCGATGACGCTGCCCCAGCGATTGCAAGACACGCCCGCGTTCGTGAACTATCCTGGGACGCGCGAGCAACTTTACGGCGAAGGAATCTTCGTCGGCTACCGTTGGTACGATGCGCGCGGCGTCACGCCGCGGTTCCCGTTCGGGCATGGCTTGTCGTACACGCAATTCGATTACAGCGATCTGCAAGTCCCCAGCACGGCAAAACTCGGCGAGCCAGTTGAAATCTCGATCACCGTGAAAAACACTGGCGCGGTTGCAGGCAAAGAAGTCGTGCAGGTGTACGTGCGCGATGCGCAAGCGTCGCTCGCGCGACCGCTGAAAGAATTAAAGCGCTTTGCCAAAGTTGAACTCAAACCGGGCGAAGCCAAGCCCATTCGCTTTTCGCTGGACGGGCGCGCGTTCGCGTTCTACGATCCGTATGCCAAGCGCTGGGTCGTCGAGCCAGGGGAGTTTGAAATCCTCGTTGGTAGTTCATCGCGCGATATTCGCGCGCGTGCGACGCTGATGATGGCGTGATTTTTCGTCACACGCGAGCAAGTATAAAATCAGCGATCGCGTACGGCAACGCAATCGCTGTGCTTTTCTACAACCCATTCGGTTCTCGAAGCGGATTATCCTTCATAGTCCTTGCCCATTTTCTTGAGGCGCGCGACACTGTCTGTGAATCCGCCCGGACGGCCGCCGCGCTCTCAAATTCAGCGAGGATGATCGGCGCGTCCTGCCGCTCAGACCGGGCGCGCCCGACGCGCCGCCTCGCGCGTTCAATCGAGCTTGCCGTACGTCGGAGCGACGCGGGCGTCACTCCATAAATTTCTTCTTCACGGCAAAGCCGACCTTTGTCGGCTGGCTGGCAATCGGCGCAGGCGGATATAGTAATGATCGTCGTCTTTTTGCAATTTGTATTCGCGTGGGATATAATCGCGCGAGGAGAAAAAGTGTCCAATGACGGATTTCCATTCACTCACCCGCCGCGAGTTCCTCCGCGCCGCCGGACTGACCGCCGCGGGCGCGGCGCTCGCCGCGTGCAATGCTCCGGTTGCTAATTCGCCCAGCCCCGCCGGCAAAATTCAACTCGTCTACCGCGACTGGCGCACGGACTGGTTCCCGCCGATGGCGCAACAGCTGCTCGATGAGTTCAATGCCACGCATCCGAACCTCCGCGTCTACTACGACCTCGATCCGGAGAGTTCCGAGTTTGAAGAAAAGTCCCTCGCGGACTTGCAAGCCGGCACCGCGCCCGATGTCTTCCAGGGCTGCTGCAGCTTCATCCCGATCTGGGCGCAGAAAGGGTATCTGCTCGATCTGCGACCCTACGTTCAAGCCGACCTCGACCGCGCGACAATCGAAGACTGGGACCCGGTGCAGTACAATTCCTTTTTCACCCGCGATGGTCGGCAATATGCGCTACCGAAATATCACGGCGCGCTTGCGCTCTATTACAACAAGGACTTGTTCGATCAAGCGCGCGTAGACTATCCGAACGATTCCTGGAATCACGCCGATTATCTTACGGCGATGCAGCGTCTCACCCAGGATAGCAACAAGGATGGCAAAACCGATGTGTGGGGCAGCATGATCGACATTGGCTGGGAACGCCTCCAGGTGCATGTCAACGCCTGGGGCGGGCACTTTGTCGATCCGAATGATCCGACCCAATCGCGGATGGCAGACCCCGCCGCGTTGCAAGCGCTGGAATGGATTCGCGCGCGGATGTGGGATGACAAGGTGATGGCGACCGCGCTCGATGTGCAGAACAAGGGCACACAGGAAGCGTTTGCCGCCGGGCGGCTCGCAATGGTGGAAGACGGCTCGTGGGCGCTCAAGGGAATCCTCACCAACGCGAACTTTCGCATTGGTCTCGCGGCGTTCCCGGCAGGACCCGCGCGCCGGGCGACGCTTGCCACCACGGATGGTTTTGGCATCTTTGCCGGCACCAAACATCCGGACGCGGCGTGGGAATTGGTCAAGTTTCTGATCAGCCAAGAATACGGCCGCGCAATGGCGCACGCGCAATTTCTTCAGCCCGCACGCGCTTCGCTCGTCGACGAATGGATTCAAATCGTCCGCGCCGAGTTCCCGGCTAAAACCACAGACTTGAACCTTGCCGCGTTCGCCGATGGTCAGCGGAAAGGATACTCGGTGATCGGCGAAACATTTTCGAATCAAGCCGAGGCGCAGCGGCTCGCCGACGCGGCGTGGCAGCAGATCTTTACGCTGGGTCAAGCGCCGGTGGAAATCATAAAAGACGTCAGCCGCAAGATCGAAGACGCTCAACAAGGATTCAAGTAGGGGGACGCCGTGCATTCTTGGAAGCGGTGGGGCGGTCTGCGCATCAAGATCATCGCCTGGTCATTTGTCCCGACGGCTATCATCTTGACGATGGTCGCGCTCGTCGGATTTTACGCGTACCAGCAAGTGACGCAGGACTTGACGATTCAAAGCAGCCGCGAAGTGGCGCGACTTTCGGCGGGGCAGTTAGCCGCTGAGTTGTCCGGGTTCAGCAACACGCTCACCACATTAGCGCGCACGTCTTCCATCTACGAGAACAATCCAGTCGATCAGCGCGCCGCGCTCGCGCAAGCGAGCAATCGCCTCGTCGTCTTCGACGGCGGCGTGCTTATTCTCGATCACTATGGCACGGTTGTAGCGGCGCAACCGGCGCGCCCAGAAATTCTAGGGCAGGACTGGTCGAACCGCGATTATTTTCGGCAGCTGATTCGCGTGCCGGCAACGGTCTATTCGAACAGCGTGAACGATGGGCCCGGCGGCGCGCCGGTGATCGTCGTGGCGGTTCCCATCTCGAACGGACGCGGCGAATTGGTCGGGTTGCTCACCGGAATGTTTCGCGTGAGCGCGACATCGGTCAGCGCGTTCTACGGCACGATCGTTCGACTCCGCATCGGCGTGAACGACAGCGCTTATCTGGTCGATCACAACGGTCTTGTTTTCTATCACACCGATAATGAGTGGATCGGACAAAATCTGAGTGCACAACCGGTAGTGCAACAAGTGAACAGCGGCAAAGCGGACGCGCTGCGCACGCGCGATCCGAGTGGACGCGAGATCGTGGCGTCGTTCGCGCCGGTGCCCGGCACGCCCTGGGGTCTCGTCACGGAGCAAAGCTGGGATGTGCTGCTGGCGCCGGGGCAGCGCTACTTTCAATCTCTGTTTCTGCTGCTGGTGCTGGGACTCGTCGCGCCCGCCGTGGTCGTCACGGTTGGCGTGCAGAGAATCACCCAGCCGATCAACCGGCTGATCGTCGCGACCCAACAGGTCGCGGGCGGCAACCTGGGTCACACGACCACCATCCAAACGAATGATGAAATCGAAGAATTGGGCAAGCAGTTCAATCGCATGTCGGCGCAGCTCGCGGCGTCCTACGCCGAGTTGCAGGCGCGGGCGGAACGCTTTGCCCTCGTCACGCAAGGAACCAACGACGGAATTTGGGACTGGGATCTGAAAACCGACGAGGTCTACTTTTCGCCGCGTTGGAAGAGCATGTTGGGTTATGCGGACGACGAACTCGCGAATCGCTTGGAGACGTGGCGCGGGCTGCTCCATCCAGAAGACGTGGAACCGGTGCTGACCCAACTGCAAGCTTATCTGGAACGACGGTCGCCGGTCTATCAGATCGAAATTCGGATGCGCCATAAGGATGGATCGTACCGTTGGGTCTCCGCGCGCGGCGGCGCGCTGTGGGACGCGCAAGGTAAGGCGTACCGCATGACCGGCTCGCACACGGACATTACCGAACGCAAACAGTCCGAAGACTCACTGCGCCAATCGGAGAAACGGTTCTCGCAGGTTTTTCGCGCCAGCCCCATTCCGATCAGCATCACCGCGCTCGCGGACGGACGCTATGTCGAAGTGAATGATGCCTGGCTGCGTCTCTTTGGGTACACGCGCGAGCAAGTGGTTGGAGCAAGCTCGCTTGGGTTGAATGTCTGGGTTGAACCAGACCAGCGCTCCAAGATGATCGCACAGTTGCAGACGACTGGCGCGGTGCGGAATTTTGAACATCTCGCGCGCGCCAAGTCGGGTGAGGTGCGCGATGTGCTGGTATCGGCGGAAGTGATCGAATTGAGCAACGAGCGTTACAATCTCTCCCTGGTCTATGACATCACCGAACGCAAGCAAGCGCAGCAAGAGTTGGAGCGGCGGGTAGCAGAACGAACGCACGAACTGGCGACGCTCAACTCGATTGCGGCAGTCGCCAGTCGCTCGCTCGACTTGAAGGAAATCTTTGAGGACACCTTGGACAAGATTCTCCAGGTGATGGGTATGGAATTCGGAGCGGCATACCGAATCGAACCCAGTCCGGAGGATTCGTCTGGGCAATCCCAGCTGAATCCAATGGTCTATCGGGGTTGTTCAGACGAGTCCATTCGTTTTATGAGCAGTCTGCCTTACGCCGTGAGCACGTTCAATAACGCACTGGAGGTCGCCGCAACCGGAACGCCAACGGTATGGGAAATCAAGGAGGCGCCGCGCGGAATTGGATTGCAGCACGCCATGGAGGAAATCGGAATCCAGCAGGTGGTCACTGTGCCGCTGACGACCAAGGGCAAACTGGTGGGGGTTGTCAATCTGGCGACGCGCAAATCTAGAATCGTAGCGCCCGAAGAAGTAGCGCTCCTCGCTGCCGTCGGTCAGCAGGTCGGCATCGCCGTCGAGAACGCGCGCCTGTACGATCAGGCGGAGCAGTCTGCCGCGCTCGCCGAGCGCACGCGTCTTGCGCGCGAGTTGCACGACTCGGTGACCCAGTCGCTCTACAGCGTGACGATGTACGCGGAAGCCGCGCAACTTTTGCTGACCGCGGGCAATCACCTTACCGCCGCAGAGCATCTGCGCGAATTGCGCGCGACCGCGCAAGAGGCGCTGGGCGAAATGCGCTTGCTCATTTATGATCTGCGTCCGCTCGCGCTCGCAAAGCGCGGCTTGGCGGAGGCGCTCCACGAACGCCTGGAGACCGTCGAAGCGCGCGGCGGCATCAAACCCGAGCTACAGGTTGAAGGGGCAGAGCGATTATCACTCGCCGTACAACAGGAACTCTATCACATCGCACGCGAAGCGCTCAATAACGTGATCAAACACGCGCACGCACAGCGCGTCCGCGTGCGCTTGCTTATTTCGGAACGCTCGGCTTGTTTGGAAATCGATGACGATGGCGTGGGCTTTGATTCGATTGCACGACGCGGCGGATTGGGGCTGGCAGGCATGAGAGAACGGGCGCAAAAAATTGGCGGCAAGTTGGAGATCGCAAGCGCAATTGGAAAGGGGACGCAGATCAAATTGGAGGTTCCACTATGACCGCACGCATTCGGGTTTTGTTGTGTGACGATCATGCGATTGTGCGTAAAGGCATCGGCGCGCTGCTCGCCACGCAACCCGATATTGAAGTGGTCGGCGAGGCATGCGATGGAGTGGAGGCAGTGACTCAAGCTCAGCAGCTGCGTCCGGATGTGATTCTTATGGATCTCATGATGCCGGAGCTCGATGGAATCGCAGCCACTCAGCAGATCACCGCGCAGCAGCCGAACGCGCACATTCTCGTGCTGACCAGCTTCGCCGCGGACGAAAAAGTGTTTCCCGCGATCAAAGCCGGCGCGCTCGGCTATTTGCTCAAAGATTCGGGACCCACCGAACTGTTGCAAGCGATCCATCAGGTCGCACGCGGCGAACCATCGTTGGCGCCAACGATTGCGCGCAAGGTGCTCGGCGAATTGCATCATCCGCCCCAAGCGCCGCCCACAACCGATCCGCTGACTTGCCGCGAGCTTGAGGTGCTGCGCTTGATCGCGCAGGGGCTGAGCAATCGCGAGATTGGCGAACGTCTCGTGATTACCGAGCGAACTGTTTGCACGCACGTCAGCAACGTCCTCGGCAAATTGCACCTGGCGAGCCGCACGCAAGCGGCGTTGTATGCGCTCAAGGAAGGGCTTACCTCACTCGATGATATTTCAATCGAAGGAAATAGGTAGAGGCATCTAGTCAAAAATACGCAGATAGTATGAGACGGATTTAGGAAAAGACCGCGCCAATCGCGGTCTTTTCTTATTACGCCAAGATTCGTGATTCTGCCGATGGCGATCGAAAGCAAGAATGTTATTCTGACAGCGACTCTAAAGTAG
>JBBIJS010000070.1:0-1104 GCA_037445855.1 Chloroflexota bacterium
GCGCGCGTCCACGCGCGGCAGCCGAGATCGGCAATCTCGCCGCGGCGGTGACGATTCAGCAGATCGGGACCACCGGGACGGCGACGCGTGAACAGATCTTGGAGGCGCGGCAAACGCTGGGGAATTAAGAAAGCCACGCGTTGATCGTGGCTTTCGGGTTGGTGTGCGTCACGGGTTGGCGTTTTTCAAGATGATCGGCAGCCGGTAAAAGTAATTCGGCGGGGGCGGTCCGGTGGCGCACCACGGATAAATTTGGAACGAGCCGATGCGCGTTCGCCAAGCGCCGCCATTAGTCGAATAGTACATATTTGTGTACCAGAAGGTGCAGTCATCTGTAGGATCGATCGTCATCGCGCTATAGTCGCCCCAGCGGTTGCCATTGCCGAGCTGTGAGCCGGCGCCCTGAATCAGGGCGCCTTCTCCGAACGGAAGCGTATTCAGCGGATCGCTCTGCCAACGTCCGGTGTAGCGGATCGCCGGGTTCATCGCCGTGCTTGATACGCTGTACCCCAGCGCCATGTCGTCGTACTTGTCCACCGCCAGACTGCCCATCCAGCGATAGTTCGAATCGGGCTGATACGTGCCTTGTTGATAAACGAACGGCGAGCCGTTCGGATCGCGAATCTCGTACCAACGAACGCCGGTCGGCGTGCCCTGGTTCGCGTTTGCGGCGACGCTGTGGTTCGCCCAGAGCGATTCGGTGCCGCTGAAATTCCGATATTGCAGCTGCATCATCAAGCGGTCGCCCAGCCCGTCCAGATAATTACCCGATGTTACGCCCAGCTGCGGCACGCATGCCTGAATGGCAGCCGCGTTGCACGGCATCGCAAAGTTCGCCACCGTCAAGTCAGTGGGACCGGTGAACGTAGAGTTCGCCGGAGTAGTCCAGTCCACATGGAACTTCCAAATGTGAAAAGTACTGGGCTGATCGATCGACCCAAAGAATTCCGGCTCGGCCGCCGGCGGCAAAGTGCTGCCGCGCAGGTTGCCGGGCAACAAGTTGAAATAGGTCGAAACAATGTCAAAGTACGGATGGCGCAACGCTAAACCATTCTTCATATCGTCGCGGTTCAACGCCCACACGCGTACATTCGGAGAGCCGCC
>JBBIJS010000070.1:1204-12051 GCA_037445855.1 Chloroflexota bacterium
CATTCTTCATATCGTCGCGGTTCAACGCCCACACGCGTACATTCGGAGAGCCGCCGGGTCCGAATAGATTGGCTGTCATGTAGATGCCGTCCCACCAAACTCCTAATTTGGCATAATCTCCAAAGATGTTGTTCGTGCCCGGCGGGTCGGTGATTGGGAGCGCGTACAACCACCAACTGGCGCTCGGGTCGTTCGTCTTGGACATTCCGATACATTCGTAGTAGGGTGGCAAAGCATTTTGATTTGTATCGATTGCGAATCCCATATCGGCGACGATCCAGCGATCGCTCTTGGCATCGTACAGCACGATGGGGTCACCACCGTTATTGCCATTGCCACACGGATTCCCGGTAGGCGGCACGCCGTTGAATAGTGCATTAAAGTCAAACGAGGTCAGCAGCGTGCCGGTCTTATTGTAGATGCCGATTGAATCATTCACTGCCTGCACATAGTGATTGGGTCCAACATCGCCATTCGGATCGGGCGGGTACCAGCCCGTACTCGGGAGACCATCAAAGTTTTGCAGCGCGGCGGGCGCACGGCGTGTGCCGGGCTGCGTCTGCCGCACCGGATCAAGTTGCAAGGTTTGTGGCTGCGCGGGCGCGTTCGTCGTCGCGCGGCGCAGCGGGCGTTGGACTTGGCGAGACACAGCGGACGCGGAACGCTGCGGGAGCCGTCGCACGTCGCCGTTGAATGGATACGCCGGGACCGGCTCGCCGATAAAAGGTCCTTGTACGCCGGGAGTGGGCGGCGCGGCGACGAGCGGGGGCTGATCTTGCAGCATCAGCGCCAGCAATCCTAAGAGGGTGATTCCAACCATCTGTAACTTGCGAACTTGCATTTCTATTTCTGCCTTCACGTCGAACAGAATCGTGGCATCAGTATACCCCGATTTGGATTAGACGCAATAAGAAAAAGGAACCAGATGGACTGCTTCTGGTTCCTTGTCATTCTGCGAGCAGAAATTCTTACTCTGCCGGATACTCTTCCAAGAACCGTTTCAGTTTCTGCATGAACTGATCGCCGATCGCGCCGTCCAGCAGCCGATGGTCGATGGTGATCGACAAATAGATCATCGGACGAATCGCAATCGCATCGTTGAGAACGACCGCGCGCTTTTGAATCGTGCCGACGCCCAGGATCGCCGATTGCGGCTGATTGATGACCGGCGTGCCGAAGAGCGAGCCGAAAATACCGTAATTGGTGATCGTGAATGTGCCGCCTTGCACCTCGTCCGGCGTCAAACGCTTTTCGCGCGCGCGCGTCGCCAGATCGTTGACCGCGCGCGCGATGCCGAGCAGACTCTTGTCGTCCGCGTGTTTGATGACCGGGACGATCAAACCATCTTCCATTGCCACCGCGATGCCGATGTTCAGGTCGCGCTTCATCGCGATGCCCTGCTCGGTGTACGACGCGTTGACAATGGGCCACGCTTTGAGCGCGGCAACTGCGGCTTGGACGAAGAACGCGGTGTACGTCAGCTTCACGCCCTGCTGCGCGAATTCGCCCGCGTGCGCTTTTTGGTACGCGATCACGCGGCTCATCTCCGCCTCGTGCACGCTCGACACGTGCGGCGCGATGGTCTTCGAGCGCACCATATGCTCCGCGATCGCCTTGCGCATCGGCGAGAGCGGGACGATTTCATCACCCCCACCCCGTCCCTCCCCCGTCGAAGATGGGGAAGGGGGAGTGGCTTGAGGTTTCCCAAAAATTTCCTCGGTCGGGCGGAAGAGTTCGCCGGTGCCGGGCTGCTCCCACGGGGGAAGTTCTTCGATCTTGCGCCCCTCTCCTGGCAGGAGCGGTGATGGGGGAGAGGTGCGCCGCGCGACGAATGCTTCGATATCTTTTTTCGAGATACGACCGCCGTCGCCGGTGCCGTGGATGGTCGCGAGTTCCGCGTCCGCGATTTTGTGATCGGCAATCATCCGCGCGACGACCGGCGTGAGGCGTTGCGCGCTTGGCGCGGTTGGGGCGTTAGGGGGTTGGGTGGTTGGGTGGTTGGGCGCGGCGGCGGCAGCCGCCGGCGCTGCTCGGCGCCCCTCCCCTGCTGCTGACGCGGGAGTCGCTGGGGGTAAAGGTTCCCCCGCCGCGCCGATCACCGCGAGCACCGTGCCGGCTTTCACCGTCGTGCCTTCCGGCACAAGGATTTGCAGCAGCGTCCCCGCCGCGGACGCTGGAATCTCCGTCGTGACTTTATCGGTCACCACTTCCATGATCGGCTCGTACAGCGCGACTTGCTCGCCAACCTTTTTGTACCATTTGCCAACCGTTCCTTCGACGACGCTTTCACCTAGTTGGGGCATGACGACGTGGGTTGCCATTCTCAGACTCCAGTGGATAGTGGATCGTGGGTAGTGGGCAGACATTGGTTTTCTAACCACTGTCCACTACCCACTGCCCACTGTTAATAAGCCGCTAACTTCCGAATCGCCTTTTCGATCTTGTCCGCGTTCGGCATGAAAAAATCTTGCATCGGCTGGCTGAACGGGACGGCGGGAACATCCGGCGCACCGAGCCGCATCACCGGCGCATCGAGGTACTCGAACGCTTCGCCGGCGATGATCGCCGCGATCTCCGCGCCCAGCCCCAGCGTCAGATTATCTTCGTGCACGATCAGCGCCTTGCTCGTCTTCTTCACCGACTCCAAAATCGTTTCCTTGTCGAGCGGGTTGAGCGTGCGCGGGTCGAGCACTTGCGCGCTGATGCCATCCGCCGCGACGCGCTGCGCGGCTTCCAGCGCGAGGTGCAGCATCAAGCCGTAGGCGATCACCGTCAGGTCGGTCCCTGCGCGCTTGATCTCCGCTTTGCCGAACGGAACGGTATAGTAATCGTTGGGTACCTCGCCCTTGATCAGGCGATACGTCTTTTTGTGTTCGAGGAACAACACCGGGTCTTGCACGCGGAACGCGTAGCGCAGCATTCCGACGATATCGTACGGCGTCGCCGGCGCGACGACGTACAGCCCCGGCACGTGCGCGTATGTCGCTTCGATCGACTGCGAGTGGTACAGTCCGCCGCCGATGCCGCCGCCGTAGGGCGCGCGGATCACCAGCGGGACCGTCCACGCGCCGTTGGAACGATAGCGCATCTTCGCGACCTCATTGACGATTTGGTTGAACGCCGGCGCGATGAAATCGGCGAACTGGATTTCGCAGACCGGATGCAAGCCATACAGCGCCGCGCCCATGCCGATCGCGACGATCGACAATTCCGCCAGCGGTGAATCGACCACGCGCTGGTCGCCAAATTCCTCGATCAAGCCCTTGGTCGCGCGGAACACGCCGCCGCGCACGCCGACGTCTTCGCCGGTGATAAAGATGTTCGGATCGCGCCGCATTTCTTCAGCGAGCGTGCGCGTGACGGCTTCGATGTTGGTCAGTGTAGCCATAATTACCTCGTCAAGCTAAAAGTAAAAAGGCAAAAGATAAAAGTGAGCATCGCCATACTTTTGACTTTTAGCTTTTGACTTTTTACTTGCGCGATTCTCCCCACACATTTTCCAGCGCAAATTCTGCCGGCGGGAACGGCGCGTTATTGGCAAATTGATGGGCGTCGTCGACCGCTTCTTTCGCGCGCGCTTCGTACTCCTGCGCCGTGGCGTCATCCAGCAGCCCCACGCTTGCGAGGTACTGCCGCATCAGCAGCACCGGGTCTTTTTTTTTCCACGCTTCCACTTCTTCACGCGAGCGGTACGTGCGGTCGTCGTCGTCGGACGAGTGCGGCACCGGGCGGTACGTTTTTGCTTCGACGAGCGTCGCACCCTCGCCGCGCCGCGCGCGCGCCGCCGCGTCCTTCATCACGCGGTACACTTCGAGCGCGTCATTGCCGTCCACGATCACGCCGGGGATTCCGTACGCCACCGCGCGATCGGCAACATTCTTGACCGGCATTTCTTTATCGGTAGGGACCGAGATGGCGTACATATTATTCTGGCAGAAGAAAATGACCGGCAGCTTGTAGATGCCCGCCCAGTTCAGCCCTTCGTGGAAATCGCCCTCCGAGGTCGAGCCCTCGCCGAAGCACGTGAGCACCACTTCGTCCGTGCCTTTGTAGCGAATGCCGAACGCGATGCCGGATGCCTGCGGTATCTGCGTCGCGACCGGACTGGAGCCGCTGACGATCTTGAGCGCGCGTGCGCCATAATGCGCCGGCATTTGCCGCGCGCCGGAGGATGGCTCGCCCTGTCTGCCATACATCGCCAGCATCAGATCGCGCGGCGTCATGCCGATCGCCAGCGAGAGCGCCATGTCGCGGTAATACGGATGCACGAAATCGTAGCCGCGCTTGAGCGCGAACGCCGCGCCGACCTGCGCTGCTTCGTGTCCGATGCCGGAAATATGGAACGCGACTTGGTGCTGGCGGTGCAGGATCCACATCCGTTCGTCGAGGCGGCGCGAGAGGAGGATGTACCAGTACATCTCCAGCGCCTGCGCGTCGCTCAAGCCGAGCGCGCGATGCCGCGCCTCCACCTTCACCGCTGCTTTCTCAGCAACCTTCATCGTTGCCATGAAACCCCCCCATCACCACAACGGCACGCGGACACAAAGAAAAAATTCTTGGCGCGCGTGCGCCTGGATGTCTGTGTGGTTTTGTTTCTCGCGCGCAAAAACAGAATGAGGAATGGAGATATTCTTCCATTCCTCACCAGAAATCTCGCTGTTACTTCGCCAAGCGTTTGGCAACTTCGCTCCAGTTCACGACATTCCACCACGCGGCGAGATAGTCCGCGCGGCGATTCTGGTATTTGAGATAGTACGCATGCTCCCACACATCGACGCCCAGGATCGCGACTTTGCCGTCCATGATCGGCTGATCCTGGTTCGCGGTGCTCTCGATCGACAGCTTGCCGCCCGCGTGGATGAGCCACGCCCAGCCGCTGCCGAAACGACCCATCCCGGCTTTGGCGAACTGCTCCTTGAACGCGGCGAAGCTGCCGAACGATTGGTTGAGCGCATCCGCCAGCGCGCCAGTCGGCTCGCCGCCGGCTTTGGGCGCCATGATCTGCCAGAACATGGAGTGGTTCATGTGCCCGCCGCCGTTGTTGCGCACCGCCGCTCGAATTTCTTCCGGCACGCTGTTGATCTCGCGCAGCAGAGTTTCGATACTCTTGCTTTGCAAGTTCGGGAATTTTTCGAGCGCAGCGTTCAGATTCGTGACGTACGCGGCGTGATGCTTGTCGTGGTGAATTTCCATGGTCTTGGCATCGATGTGCGGTTCCAGCGCATCGAACGCGTACGGCAGAGGAGGTAAAACGTGTGCCATTTCGATATTCTCCCTTCGTGAGAAATAGTGTTTCGCATCAGCACGAAACGACGCGCTAGCCACTCTGGACTAGCGCGTGAAGATAATAGCACACTCTCGATTGCGTTGTCAAGCGAACTTTTGGAAAATCGTCTCGCGCCGCGTCCGGATCTAACAAAAAATTAACGCGCGTGCCGGCGACCGGCGGCGCGAAAAAAATCTAGCCGTTGGTCTCGCGGCGGAGGCGCAGCAAGACCTCCACCACCGCGGGGTCGAGCGACTTGCCGGCTTGTTCGCGGAGCTGCTGTTGCGCTTGCGCGAAGGCCAGCGCGGGGCGACCCGGTTGATCCGAACTCAAATCATCCCACGCGTCTACGACGGCGAAGAGACGCGCGGACAGTGGGATTTGCTCGCCTTGCAGCCCGCGCGGATAACCCCTGCCGTCCCAGCGTTCGTGGTGGCAGTACGGAATATCGATCGCGGGTCGCAGGTACGCGATCGGCAATAACAATTGGCTGGCGATGGCAGGATGCTGGCGCATGATCTCCTCTTCCGCTGCCGTGAGCGCGTCGCCCTTGCGCAAGAGGTGGTCTGGGATGCCCATCTTGCCAATATCGTGCAGCAGCGCGCCGCGCCGCAGGTGCACAATCTCCTCGTCGCCGATTCCCAGCGCGCGCGCCAAGGTCAGCGTCATCTCCGTGACGCGTTCTGTCTTGCCATACGATTCTGGATCGCGCAATTCCAGCGCGCGCGCCCAGCCCTCGATGGTGGCGTCGTACGCCAACGAGATGTCAAAATTCGAACGCTGCAAGCCATCGAACATCGCCGCGTTGTCGATGGCGAGGGCGGCTTGCCCAGCCAGCGTGCCGATGAAATCCAACCATTCACTATCGGGAGCGAACGGGGTGCGATGGAAGATTTCCAAGACGCCTTGGATTTCCCCCTTGGCAATCAACGGCGCTGCGAAATAGACAACGAATCCCTCGCCGGCGATCAGTTCAGCGTACGGCGTCGCCGCGCCGGCTTCAATCAGATTGGTAATCTGAATCAGCCGTCGTTCCAGCGGGGCGCGCCCGGCAAAATCTTGTCCCATCCGCACGCGGCTGCGCTCGATCACTGCCGTGCGAAAACCGCGTCCCGCCGCATATTCCAGAACCTGGGTGTGCGGATTCAGCAAGAGCACATCCGCCGCATCCACCCGCAATTGCGTGACGACCTGGTCGAGCAGCACGTTCAACGTGACGCGCAGGTCCATGCTCGCGCCAATGGCGGTGTCGATCAAGTGCAACGCGTCGAGACGGCGCAAGCGCTCCTCGGTTTGCTCGTGGAGCGCGACGCGGTGGATGGCGTTCCCAGCAATTTCCGAAAGGGTCGCGAGGAGACGGATTTCGCCTGCGGTCAATTCGCGCGGCAATTTCACCGCGACCGCGAAAACGCCGATGATCTCCTGCGCGGTGCGGATCGGCACGATCGTGCCGCCCCATCCCGGCGGAATTTTCGCGCGCGCCAATTCGCTCGTGCTTCGATCCGTCGCGAATTCACGCGTGACGTACGGCTCGCCGGTTTTGAGCGCTAGTCCGGCGATCCCATCGTCCGCCGGCGCGACCGGCGGCGTCTCCGCGAACCAGCCGCGGGCGACCGCGACGCGCAGTTCGCCGGAGGGCGCATCGTGTAACGCAACTTGACCGGCGGGGGTATCGAGCACCGCCAACAATTCGTCCAACAGCAGCGGCATGATCTCGTCAATCGTTTGGGCGATACGCAGCGCGGTCGAGATGCGGTTCACCGCTTCCAGCTCGATCAAGCGGCGGCGCGTTTCATCGAACAGACGCGCGGTCTGAACCGCCACCGCGACTTGATCCGCGATGGTGGCAAGCAAACGTTCCTCTTCTTCGCCGTAAACATTGGGACGATACGCTTGCACGCTGATAATGCCGATGACATGATCGCCAATGAGCATCGGGACACCCAGCCATGCTACCGCGTGTTTCATCGTGCCCCAGAGTGTCAGTGGCGCGGTCGGGAATTGACTCTCCGCGGCGCGGTCGCGGATCAAGACCGGTTTTTTCGTTGTCAGCACGCGCTCGCTGAGTCCCATTTTGAGCGGAATGCGCATCGGTTTTTCGCGCACGCCTTCGTCGACCTGAATCCGAAAATCCAATTCGTTGCTCGCCGCATCGTAGAACGCGATGAAGAACGCCTCGACGGTTAGGACCGCCGCAATCTCCAGGTAGATGATCTGCAGCAATTCGTCCAGGTCGAGCGTTTGGCTCACCGCCCGGGCGATCCGGTTCAGCACCGCCAGCCGTTCCGCGCGGCGGCGCGTCTCGTCGAACAGCCGCGCGTTTTCCATCGCGACGGCAAACTGGTTCGCAAACAGAACGAGCAGCCGTTCGTCCTGGGGCGTGAAGGCGTTCCGCCGCGTGCTGAGCACGGCAAGAACGCCGCGCAGCGCGTTCTCATGTTGAACCGGCGCCCAGAGCGCCGAACGAATTTCAGAGTCGATGACGATCCAGCGCGGATCGGATTGAACATCGTTCAACCTGAGCGACGCGCGTTGCCGCGCTACCTGGCTGACCAGTCCCTTTTCGTCGTCGATGGAAAACCGGAGACGCTTCCGAGCTTCCGCCGCTTTTTCGTCGTCGTCGTACCCCGCGTTCAGATCGGAAATCAGTTGACCCGCTGTCGCGTCGAAACGCGAGAATTCCGCGCGGTCGGCATTCAGCGCTTTCATGGCGATCTTCAAGAGATATTCCAATTGGACCTTGGAATCCAGCACGCTGTTCAACGCCAAGCCGGCATCGTAGAGCAGCGCGAGTTGGTCCGCGCGCGCGTGGGTTTCCTCATGCAAACTCGCGTTGTGGACGGCGCTGGCGCCGTGGGCAGCCAAAAGCGTCAACACCTGCGCGTCCGCCTCGGTGAATGTGCGCGTGGTCTTGCCAATTTCGGCTACGCCCAGGACGCCGATCAACTCGCCGCCGTCGAGCATCGGCACTTCGACGACGGCGGCGTAGTCTGCTCCCGCATATTGCGCCGACCGCTGTTCCCACACGCGGTAATCGTCGACGATCAGCGGCTGGCGATCCCGCGCCACGCTGCCCGCCATCCCTTCGCCGATCTGCAAGCGCAAGCCAATCGGAAAATCAAAACCTTTTTCGACGACCAACTCCAAATCTTGCCGCGCGGAATCGTACAAGTAGATGAACCCACAGCGCGCGTGGAGCAATCCAATGGCGCGGTCGACAATGGTCTGCAGCAATGTCAGCACATCGCGCTGCGCCGCCAAGTCGCGCGCGATCTCGTACAGCGCGCCGAACTGACTGGCGCGTTGCTCCGTCTCCGCCAGCAGCCGCGCGTTCTCCAGCGCGATCGCGACCTGGTCCGCGAACGTCTCTAGCCGCGCCAAGTGGGTCGCGCCAAAATAACCCGGCGTGGTGCTGCTCAGGTTGAGAAATCCGATCACGCGCTTTCTAACGCGAATTGGCATCCCAAGGAGCGAACGAATCCAGCGCGTTTCGGGGAGATCGACCCAAGCCGGGTAACTGCGCACGTCGGTGATCAGGTGGGCTCGCCCCGTCGCCAACATCTCCCGCATCCGCGAAAATCTTGCAATGGGGAATCGCTGCGCCATCAGCCATGCTCCCGCGCCGTGCGCGGCGTAACCGCGACTTGCCACCGCGCGCGCGACCGCCCCTTCGACCAACATGAGATCGGCGGCATCGTGCGGCACGACGCGTCCGACGTTATCCAAGATGCGCTGCAACACCTCGTCAAAATCAAGCGTGCTGTTGAGCGCGGCGGCGGTGTCGTGTAATGCCTCCGCCAACACGCGTTGGTCGCGCTCCGCGGCTTCAGCCCGCTTGAGTTCGCCAATATCCTGCACGGTGGCGACCCGGCTGATCACATTTCCATGCTCGTCTCGGACAACCGTGGCGTCGATCAACGCTGGAAAAAGGGTCCCGTCTTTGCGGAGACCTTGCGATTCGAAAATATGATGACCGGTGGCTTGCGCGATCGCCAGCTGTTCCGTAAAATCGCGGCGCGATTCAACAGACAGTAGCTCAGTGATCGGCTTGTTCCGCAGTTCCTCCATCGTGTACCCGTGCAATGCGGCGAACGCCGGATTGAAAATCACGCTCGTGTCGCCGGGGTCGCCTACAATAATGCCCACTTGAGTGCTCTGGAAAATGTCCGCCCACTGGCGCGCCGCCGCGTCAGCTTCCGCGCGCTCCTTCTCGCGCGCTTGTAACGCTGCCGCCATCTGGTCCAGCCGGCGCGCGAGCACGTCCAGTTCTCCCTCTCCGCGCAACTTGCTGCGCGCGCTGAGGTTGCCGGCGCTCCACTGCTGCGTCACGCCGGCTAATGCCTCGGTTCGCCGCGCGATGAAGACCTCGCCAAAGAGCCATGCCGCGACGAACGCCAACAGGGCGACGAGTGCCAGCCCGATCAGATTCCGCGTCAGCGCTTGATCCACTTCAGCGTAGGCAAGCGCACTTGGAATGCCCACGCTGACATAGGCATCGGGAGGCGTCGCCGAATCGTCTATCGGCACAAAGGCGTATAGTCGCGCGACGCCGTCAATGCCCAGTCCTTCCGCCGTGCCTTCGTCATGTTGAGTTGCAATCGCCTGCATGATCGACGCTTCCGGCATAGTTTTGCCAAGCCATTTTTCCGGCTCTGGATAACGCGCGAGAATCGTGCCGTTGCGGTCGATCACGGTGACGGCAGCCCCGCTCGGCAGCTGCGTCGCTGCGGCAAGTTGATTGAACCAGGTCAGGTTCAACGCCGCAATGACGACTCCCTGTATTTTGCCGGCATCATCCGTCACCGGCAGACTCGTGTTCAAAGTCGGCACATCGGCGATCCGGCTGATCTGGTACTCCCCAATCGCAAAATCGCGCGTTTGTAGCGTTCGCTGAAAATAAGGGCGGTCTGCGATGTTGACCGGAGAGGCGAGCGGGAGCGCGCTGCAATAGACCGTGCCGTCCAGGTCCGCGACCGCGAGGTTGGAATACGCCGCTTGCTGTTTCAGCAAATTGGCAAAGAGGAGATCACATGCCGCCGCATCATGATTGCGGGCTTGGGGAAGTCTGGCGAGGACGAGCAGGAGCTGGTGCGCCGCATGAATCGACTGCGCCTGGCTCGCCGCGGCGATGCGCGCCAAACGCAGCGCGCTATCCTGCGCATGATGGGTCGTCAACTGGCGTTGCTCGATATCGCCGTAGATGACCAGTCCAAAAACCGGCAGGAGCGCGAACAACACGAGGAGCACTAGCCGCACACGCAGACTGGCAAGAGAAAGTCGGGGCATTACTGCACCTGTTCCCAACTATCGCAGCGCCACAAGAACTTGGCTCGTATGGAGTTTACGTGGAAATGGAGCATGCCGATCAGCGCTCTGTACCAAGAACGAACTAGGGTCTCTTTTGATACGGAAGTAGAGCAATTCGAGATTTCAGGTCGACTAGCAGGTTGTCGGAGTGGTAGCATCGCCCCTCGTGGGCGTCCGTGATTTTGCGGCGAGAACGCCGACAAGCGGCTATGCTACGGGGTTCTCCGACAAACTCCTAGGTGAACCGTCAAGAACGAGCAGCCACCGACGATCG
>JBBIJS010000071.1:0-12018 GCA_037445855.1 Chloroflexota bacterium
TTCTCAGAAATTCTGTCACCACCTTATTCCACTCGCGCGAGTGGGTCTCCTGCGACCAGTGCCGATTCTCCGGGTTGGCGTCCGGGTCGCGCTCGGCGCGCGTCAAGATGCGAACGTGCGACTTGGGGATCGCGTCGCCGAGAATTTTCGCGCCCGCAACCGGAATCACCGCATCCTCCGCGTCCCACACGATCAACGTGGGGCACGCGATTTGCTTGAGCCGAGCGATGCCGCGCGCGCTTTCATCGTAGCCGCTGTCGACGAGCACGAGTCGCTCGATGCGCGCCGGCGCGTTGCCGACGACCAGCTGCGCGATCAAGCCGCCCCACGACAAGCCGATCAGACTCGCGCGTTCGATTTTTTCGGCAGCGATTACTGCGCTGAGCGCCTTGGCTTGACCGCGCGCGTCGAGGAGCGGCTGCGGCTTGTCCGATGCGCCATAGCCGAGCAAGTCGAGCGCGTAGACGCGATGGTGCGCGGACAGCGCGGCGATGTTCTTTTCCCATGTCCGCCACGAATTCAGATCGACGCTGCGACCGTGAATCAGCAGGACTGGCGCACCCGCGCCATCGACCATGGCGTGGAATTTTCCTGAAGGGGTTTGGATGAATGTGGATTCCATTTCATTTCGCCTTGTCCGGGCGACGCGTCACCGGAAAAACGCCTCGCCGGTAAATACCTTCGCGTCTTTCGCTTTCGCGGCGCAGCATGCAATCATCGGCGGCAGCTGATCCAGATCAAACCAGCCGATCTCAAGCACTTCCGCTTCCTGCATCTTCAGTTCGCCGCCCAGCACGGCACACTCGAAGAACGACATCGACATTTGCGATTGATCGCCGTTGGGGTACACGCGGTCGAACTCCGGCGACGTGTAGATGCCGATCAAGCGTTGCGGCTCCACCACCAAGCCAACTTCCTCGCGCACTTCGCGGCGCACCGCGTCCATCGCCGTCTCGCCCAGTTCCTGCATGCCGCCCGGAAAACCCCACAACCCGTTGTCGCGGCGGCGTTGCAGAAGCACGCGCCCCTGCGCGTCGCGGATCAGCCCCGCCGCGCCGGTGATAATCACTTTATGATGCCCGACAAATTTTCGCAACCAGCCAATATACGAAGGCAGCATCGATTACTCTACTGCCGTGAGCCAGTGATACCGATCCGCCGCGCGTCCTTCGACGATCGCGAAGAATTCTTCCTGTACTCTTTGCGTGATCGGTCCGCGCCCGCCCGCGCCCACCGGCACATGATCGACCGAGCGCACCGGGACGATCTCGGCGGCGGTGCCGGTGATAAACATTTCAGCGGCGATGTAGAGCATTTCGCGCGGAATGTTTTGTTCGCTCACCGTGTAGCCGGCAGCGCGCGCAAGGGTTAGCGCGGCGTTGCGCGTGACCCCTTTCAGGATCGACGCGCCAATCGGCGGCGTGTAGAGCGCGCCGTCCGAGACGACAAAAACATTGTCGCCGCTCGCTTCGCTGACGAACCCGTTGGTATCCAGCCCCAGCCCTTCGGCGTAACCGTGATCGTTCGCTTCCATCATAATGAATTGCGAATTGACGTACTGCCCGCCGATCTTGCCCATTGCCGGAAACGTGTCCGGCGCGAGCCGCCGCCACGTGCTGATGCCCACGTCGACGCCTTGCTCCAGCGCTTCCGCGCCAAAATAGCGCCCCCACTCGAAGGCGAAGATCGCGACCTCCACCGGGCACTTGCGCGGGTCGAGCGAGAAATTCTCAAAGCCGCGATAGACGAGCGGGCGGATGTAGCACGACTGCAATTTATTTTCTCGCACCACTTGAATGATCGCGGCGCGGATTTGCTCGGGCGTGAACGGCACCGGCATCTTGAACATTTTGCAGGAATCGAAGAGCCGCTTGACGTGCAGGTCAAGGCAGAAGATGGCGGGACCCCGCGGCGTGCTGTACGCGCGGATTCCCTCGAAGACGCTGGAGCCGTAGTGCAGCGCGTGCGTGCCCACGTGAACGGTCGCTGCGTCCCACGCGATCATTTTTCCGTTCATCCAAATGAATTCGGATTTCGGTATTGGCATCGTGTTCCTCCGTCGTCAGATTATTTCTTGCTCTGCAAACAAAAAATCCCTCGTCCTCAAAGGGACGAAGGACTTGCCTCCGCGGTACCACCCTCATTAGGTGGTTAGGTCGTTCGGTGGTTTGGTGGTTCGGTCTTCCCAACCACCTAACTACCCAACACCCCAACAACCTCACTTGGTCGATGCTTTAACGGACATCATTCCGGCGACGGCTACTGGGTTCGCCGCCGCGGCTCCCGGGCGAGTTCGGTCTTGCGCGCTCCTCGGTGGCGCTTGCGTTGGGCTTGCACTTTGGTTTTCCCAACTCGCTGCGAGGATGACCTACTACTCCCGTTCAAAGCCATTTCAGATTTTCGATTTATGATTTGAACCGCACCGTCGCATTTTCAATCATAAATCCGAATTCTTAAATCCTAAATTCTTTGGTGGAGCTGATGGGATTCGAACCCACTACCTCTTCAATGCCATTGAAGCGCTCTCCCAATTGAGCTACAGCCCCGCGGGCAGTATTCAGCGAAAACTGAATACTGGTCACTGGACAGTGGAGCCGATGGGATTCGAACCCACTACCTCTTCAGTGCGATTGAAGCGCTCTCCCAACTGAGCTACGGCCCCGCACGCAAGCCAGTATATTCAATAGAGCGCCGATTGTCAAATCGGCTTGCAACTTTTTTGCAAGATTGATGTCTCGGTGGTAAACTGAGAGGGTAGAAGCATCCGCCGTCCCCGCAAGGAGTCCACCGTGTCCGTCGTAGCCATCGTGACTGATAGCGTCGCGAGTATTCCCGAGTCGATCCTTCAGTCGCTCAACATTCACTGGGTGCCGTACTACGTCCACCGCGGCGCCGAAGCGCTGCGCGATCTCGTGACCATCCAGCGCGACGCGTTCTACGCCTGGCTGCCGACCGCGCAAGAACTCCCCAAGACCGCCAGCCCCGGTCCCGGCGATTATCTGCAAGTCTACCAAGCGCTTGCGCGGAATGGGACCCGCGAGATCGTCAGCATCCATATCACCTCGAAGGGTAGCGGCGCGTACCAAGCCGCGATGGCGGCGAAGGTCATGCTCGCGGAAACCGACAGCGACCTGCGCGTCGAAATCATCGACACTTTGAACGCGTCGATGTGCCAGGGTTGGATGGTGATCGAAGCCGCGCGCGCGGCGCTTGCCGGCGAGTCACTCGCGGAAATCGTCGCGCGCGTCCAGCAGATGATTCCGATCACGCGAATGCTGCAGACCGCCGATACGCTCAAATATCTCTATCTCGGCGGACGAATCGGTAAGGCAAAGAATCTCGTCGGATCGCTGTTGAACATCAAACCGCTCATCGGAATGGAAGACGGGGTGATCGTCGCGCTAGGGACGGCGCGCAGCCGCCACAAAGCGTACGAGAGGATGGCAGACCTGGTCGAATCGACGGTGGGCAGTCAGGGCAAGATCAAGATCGCCTACGTTCACGCGGCGGCGCTCGACGAAGCGGAGAAATTGAAAACATTGATCGAGCCGCGGCTGACCTGTATCGAGTCGCTCGTCGCCGAGCTTTCACCCGCGTTGGGAGTCCACACCGGACCTGGCACCGCCGGCATCTGTTACTTTCCGGTTCTGGAATGACGCCGCCGAAACGAGCGCTCATACTCTTGCCGGCGATCCTCTGCGGACTATACGCGCTGCTGGCGCTTGGGGTGAACGCGCGTCTGCTTCAACAATTTGATCTCCAGGCCACGCTGCTCCTGCAGAGTCTTCTCCCCCGCTCACTCGATCTCCCATTTTCGATTTTCAGTTTGCTTGGCTCTGCCGAAGTGACCGTGCCGATCTTTGCGCTGCTGGTCTTGCTGTCTCAACCGCGAGTCCGCGCGCGCCTGGTGCTTCTCTTTGCGCTGCTCACGCTTTTGGAATTGCAAGGCAAGACCATGATCGATCAACCCGGACCGCCGGATGCGCTGCTGCGTTACGTCTTCACCTTCGCCACGCCGACCGGCAGAATCGGCACACCCTTCGCGTATCCGTCCGGTCACGCCGCGCGAACGACGTTTCTGATCGTCTTGGCGATCGCGCTGATTCTGCCCAGCCGCGCGCGGCGGGTCACGAAACAAATTTCCATCGCGCTGCTGCTCGCCCTTGCCGCGACGATGCTGGTCAGCCGCGTGTACATCGGCGATCATTGGACGAGCGATGTGATCGGTGGGGCGCTGCTCGGCGTGGGACTGTGCTTGCTTTCGTTCTTGACCGATTCAACGCACGCGAGTAAAATCAATTCGATCATAGTGACGGACAGCGAACAACCTCGTCCGTAAGCGGCACTGGGAGGTGCAACGTGACATTCTATCGTGGCGGCGGCGCGCGGGATGTAACCCCGCCGATTGATTGGGAAGAGCTGCTCCGGCGCGAGCCGCCGAACTTGCGACGACCGATTCTAATTGGTCTGGCGCTGGTTCTCGTTTGGATCGGCTTCGCCGTAGGTCCGCGTCTGTATACCGATTATCGCTGGTTTGAGGAACTCGGCTTTGCGTCCGTCCTAACGACCGAATGGCAAGCGCGGATTGCGATCTTCTTCGTCACCGCGTTTGCCTTTTTCATTTTCTACGCGATCAACATCGCGATCGCGCGCCGGCTGACGCCGCGTATCAGCGACGAGTCGTCGCGCTGGGCGCAGCTCGCCGCCTTTGCCGGCAAATCGGTCAACTTTCTCCTGATCGCGGGCGGGCTGTTCCTCGCGGTGATCGTCGGACTGATCGCGCAAGGCGAGTGGCTGATGTTCCTGCGCTATCAACACGCCGCCGCGTTCGGCGTCGCCGACCCGATTTTCAATCAGGATGTGGGGTTCTACGTTTTCACGCTGCCGGTGTACCAATTTCTCGTCACCTGGCTCGGCGGCGTCATCATTCTTGCCGCGCTCGCGACCGGCGTCACGTACCTGCTGGGACTCGGCCGCGTGCAGTGGACCGGCGCTGTCAAGGCGCATCTGTCCGCGCTCGGTTTCTTTTTCCTGCTCATCAACGCGTGGAGCTATCAGCTCGATGTGTTTGGCTTGGTCTATTCCGCGCGCGGCGTGGTCGTTGGCGCGAGTTACACGGATGTGAACGCGCAGCTGCCTGCCTACAACGTCCTCACGATCCTCGCCGTCGCGCTGGCGGTCTTGCTCCTCGTCAACATCTTTGCCCGCGCGCTGAAGGCGATCGGTATCGCGGTTGGCTTGTGGATCGCGGCGGCGATCGTGCTCGGCGGAATTTATCCCGACCTGGTGCAGAATTTCGAAGTCAAGCCGAGCGAGTTCAACAAAGAGCAGCAGTACATCAAATTCAATATCGCGCTCACGCGCCAAGCGTACGCGCTGGACGGCATCCAGGAGAGCGACTATCCGGCGCAAGATGCGCCGACCACCGCGGATATTCAGAACAACCAAGACACGATCAACAATATCCGCTTGTCGGATTATCGACCGCTGCTGCAAACCTACAATCAGATTCAGACGATCCGCACGTACTATGATTTCAGCGATGTCGATATCGACCGTTACACCATCGACGGCAAATACCGGCAAGTGATGTTGAGCGCGCGCGAGCTCGCGCCGCAGAAACTGACCGATAAAGCGCAGACGTGGGTCAACCTGCATCTGCTCTACACGCATGGGTACGGCGTCGTGCTTTCGCCGGTCAACGAGTTCACGCCCGACGGCTTGCCGAATCTGTTGGTGAAAGATATTCCGCCCGTCGGCTCGATTCCGATCACGCGACCCGAAATCTATTTCGGCGAAGAGACGACCAGTTACATCTTCGTCAAAACGAAAGAGCAGGAATTTGATTATCCGAAAGGAAACGATAACGCCTTCAGCACCTACGCTGGCACGGGCGGCGTCTCGGTCGGCTCGCTGTGGGATCGCCTGATGTTCGCGCTGCGTTTCGGCGACGGAAATTTTTTGCTCACCGATGCCCTCACCGCGGACAGCCGCGTAATGTTCAATCGAGAAATCCAGACGCGCATCAGCCGCGTCGCGCCGTTCCTGTTGCTGGATAAAGATCCGTACCTCGTCATCGCGGATGGAAAGCTCTATTGGATGCAAGACGCGTACACGTACTCGGACCGCTATCCCTTCAGCGAGCCATACAGCGACGGGCTGAACTATATCCGCAACTCGGTCAAGGTTGTGATCGATGCCTACAACGGCACGACGACTTTCTATGTCACGGATGTGAATGAGCCGCTCATCAAATCCTACAGCGGTATCTTCCCCGCGCTCTTTAGACCGATCGATCAAATGCCGGCGTCGCTGCGCGCGCACGTTCGATATCCGGAAACACTCTTCAACGTTCAAGCCGCGATGTACAGCACGTACCATATGACCGATCCACAAGTCTTTTACAACAAAGAAGACCTGTGGGCGATTCCGAACGACACGTCCGGCACCCAAGCTGCGCCGATGGAGCCGTACTATACGATTATGCGACTGCCCGGTGAGACGAAAGAAGAATTTATGCTGATGCTGCCGTTCACGCCGGCGAATCGCCAGAACATGGTGGCGTGGATGTCGGCGAAGAGCGACGGCGCGGACTATGGCAAACGGCTGGTGTACAAGTTCCCAAAGGACAAACTGATCTACGGTCCCGAGCAAATCCACGCGCGGCTGAACCAAGACCCGGTGATTTCACCGCAACTGACGCTGCTCAATCAGCGCGGCAGCAGCATCGTCTTTGGCAATCTGCTCGTCGTTCCGATCGAGAAATCGATCATCTACGTCCAGCCGCTCTACCTGCTTGCCGAGTCGAGCCAGATTCCGCAACTCAAGTACGTCATCGTCGCCACCGGTAGCTCGCTGGCGATGCAGCCGACGCTGGCAGACGCGCTTTCGCACGTCTTCTCCGGGCTAGGCGCTCCCAATGCCGGCACGACGCCTATCACCACAACGACCAGTCCCACCAGCGGCTCATCGGCGGCGGTCAGTCCGGATGTTGCCGCGCTCGTGAAAGAGGCGAACGATCACTACACCAAGGCGCAAGACGCGCTGAAGCTCGCTGATTGGACGACTTACGGAGCGGAAATGAAGTTGTTGCAACAAACGTTGGACAAGCTGGTGCAGGTGACGGGGCAGAAGTAAGGCGGCGCTCCACGACCTGATCGGCGATTGATCCGTTTTATGCTCGCCGAACGCGAAGCGGTGCGTTCGGCGGGCATGATTGCGACAACTCCCCCCGCTCTGACAATTACCGTTTTTTCTTGCAAAATCTAAACTTGACAGTGAACGCACTTCTCGGTATAATGCTTCCTTGCTCAAGAACACCATCAAACGGGCGCGGGGCAATTTGGCGAGTCGCGGTCGGTTATTTTTATTCGGCAGGCGCTTGGTGCGGATCATTTCGTGGGCTGTAATTATCTGCCGACCGTCAGTGCGTTATTTTTTTCGATCATTTTCCCTTCCTGTTTTGCCCCGTAGGTGGACAAGATCAACCTTGTCTTCGCTCCAATTTGAAAAGTGAGTTCAGATCGACGCCCGGTCATTCCGCGCGCTGCCTTTGAACTCCATCCCCGTTCGCGATGGCTTTGAAACGACGCGGGTACGTACCCGCGGTGGCTCGTCCCGAAGACAACCCGCGCGTTCCGTGCCGGTGGGCATCGCCGCCCGATTGGACCTCTGCGCGCCTTGCGCGCCTCTGCACGCTGCGATAAGGAGAAGCGAATGAGTCAATTGACGATGACGACCATGGTCAACAGCTTGATGCCCGATCAAAAATCCTACGCCCGAATCCCCGATGTTCACAACATCCCCACACTGATCAAAGTCCAGATCGAATCGTTTGAGTGGTTCAAGACTGAAGGTTTGCGCGAACTGTTCGACGAAATCTCTCCCATCGAATCCTTCAACAAAGAATATAGTCTCTACTTTCCCGGCGACAATGAGATCGCGCGCAAGTTCAACTTGGATTATTACTTTGGCGAGCCAAAGCATTCCGAGGCAGAATGCCGCGAGATGGATATGACGTACGCCGCGCCGCTGCATCTCAAAGTGGCGCTCGTCAGCAATCAAACCGGTGAGGCGACGACCCAGGAAGTCTACATGGGCGACTTTCCGCTCATGACCGAACACGGCACCTTCGTGATCAACGGCGCCGAGCGCGTCGTAGTGTCGCAGTTGATCCGCTCGCCGGGCGTGTATTTCAGTGCGCCGGAAGACCGCGCGACGGGCCGGGTGCTTGCCTCCGCGAAACTCATTCCCAACCGCGGCGCGTGGCTGGAGTTTGAAACTTCCAAGCGCGATATTCTTTCGGTGAAGGTCGATCGCAAGCGCAAAATCCCGGTGACGCTGCTGCTGAAAGCCATCGGCGTGGGCGACAGCAGCGACGAAGGATTGCTCAATATCTTCGCCGGCGTGGACAACAATGCTGAGCATGAGTACATCCGGACGACGCTGGACAAGGATGTCAAGCCAACGGACGCCGATCCCGCGAAGATCACGGAATTCTACCTGCTGGAATTCTACAAGAAACTCCGCCCCGGCGATCCGCCGACGATCGACAACGCGCGGAATTTCATGACGACGCTGCTCTTTGCGCAGCGCCGCTACGACCTGGGCAAAGTCGGACGCCACAAATTGAACCGCCGCTTGTACGGCACGGATGCGCCGGTGGGTCAGCTGCCACAGGAGCGCACGCTGCGCGCGGATGACCTGGTCAAGGTGATCGAGCATTTGATCTTGGTCAACAACGGTGTGATGGGCGGCGACGATATCGACCACTTGGGCAACCGGCGGGTGAAGACGGTGGGCGAGTTGATCCAGAATCACTTGCGCATCGGCTTGCTGCGGCTGGAGCGCGTCGTGCGCGAGCGGATGAGCGTGCGCGACCCCGACCAGATGACCGCGATCAATCTCATCAACATCCGCCCGGTCGTCGCGGCGATGCGCGAATTTTTCGGCGGGTCACAGCTCTCGCAATTTATGGATCAGACGAACCCACTCGCGGAACTGACGCACAAGCGCACGCTCTCCGCGCTCGGACCCGGTGGCTTGCGTCGAGAACGCGCGGGCTTCGACGTGCGCGATGTTCACCACAGCCACTACGGGCGCATCTGCCCGATCGAAACGCCGGAAGGTCCGAACATTGGTTTGATCGGTCGGCTCGCGACGTACGGGCAGATCAACGAATTCGGATTCATCGAAACGCCGTACCGCATCGTCAAGAATACGCTGCCGAACAAGAAAGATTGGCTCGTCGGCCGCATCATCCGCGAAGATGTGCGCGATCCAGCAAGCGATAAAGTCATCGCGAAAATGGATGCGGTGGTTGACGAAGACCTTGCCGCGAAACTCGCCGCATTGCCCAAGGGCACGGAGATTCCCGTGCGCGCCTACGCGACCGATGAGAGCGTCTACCTCGCGGCGGATGAGGAAGACCGTCACACGATTGCGCAGGCAAACGCGCGCGTGGATCGGATGGGGCAGTTCATGGACAAGCGCGTCGAAGTGCGCCGCAAGCAAACTTTCTTGACCGACCTGTCGGACCGCGTCGAGTATCTCGACGTCTCGCCCAAGCAAATTGTTGGCGTCTCCGCCGCGCTGATTCCATTCCTGGAACACGACGACGCGAACCGCGCGTTGATGGGTTCGAACATGCAGCGGCAGGCGGTGCCGTTGCTGCGTCCCGAAGCGCCGGTCGTCGGTACCGGGATGGAAGCGCAAGCCGCGCTGGATTCCGGGCAGGTCGTCGTCGCGGAGGAAGATGGCGAGATCATCAGCGTGACCGCGAAAGAAATCAAAGTCCGCTACGGCAAAAAAGACCACGTCTACGTTATGCGCAAGTACAATCGCTCGAATCAGTCGACCTGTATCGATCAGCGCCCCATTGTCAATCGCGGCCAGAAGGTGAAGAAGGGCACAGTCATCGCCGATAGTTCCTCCACGGACGGCGGTCAAATCGCGCTGGGTCAGAATGTCGTCGTCGCGTTCATGTCCTGGGAAGGCGGCAATTTCGAAGACGCCATTCTGATCAGTCAGAAGATGGCGTGGGAAGACAAATTCTCCAGCATCCATATTGAAAAGCACGAAATCGAAGCGCGCGACACGAAGCTCGGCTCGGAAGAGATCACGCGCGACATTCCGAATGTCGGCGAGGATGTTTTGAAAGACCTGGACGAGGAAGGGATCATTCGCGTTGGCGCGGAAGTGGGACCGGGCGATATTCTGGTCGGCAAGATCACGCCCAAGGGCGAGACCGACCTGACGCCGGAAGAGAAGTTGCTACGCGCGATCTTCGGCGAGAAAGCGCGCGAGGTCAAGGACTCGTCGCTGCGCCTGCCGCACGGCGAACGCGGCAAGGTCGTGGACGTGCGTGTCTTTACGCGCGATCAGAATCACGAGTTGTCCGCCGGCGTCGACAAATTGGTGCGCGTTTCGATCGCGCAGCAGCGCAAGATTACCGAAGGCGACAAGATGGCGGGTCGCCACGGAAACAAAGGCGTCATTTCCAAAGTCGTGCCGATTCAGGACATGCCGTACCTTGAGGATGGCACGCCGGTCGACATTATTCTGAATCCGCTCGGCGTGCCCGCGCGTATGAACATCGGTCAGATTCTTGAAACGCACTTGGGCTGGGCAGCCGATCGCCTCGGCTTCAAGGCGGTCTCGCCGGTGTTCGATGGTGGTGACGAAGCCGAAATTAGCGCCGAACTTTCGCGCGCGTGGATGATCGATCAAGCCTGGGACGAGGCGACGCGGCGCGCCTGGATTTGGCTGAAGGAACAGGAATACAACCTCGACGATCTGGATGATGACGATGAGGCGCGTCTGCTCTACCTGCAAGACTGGCTCAAAGACGCGGATCGCCGCAAGCTGGCGACGGATCGCGTGTACGCGCGGCGGCAGGTGCTGCGTGCCTGGCTCGACCAGAAGGGTTACAACGCGGATGAGATTCTCTCCTTTGAGGATGATGGGCGGACGCCCGAAGAACGGACGATTGCCGATAAGAAAGCGCGCGTCGCGTGCTATCGATTGTGGCTGGAAGCGTACGAGCGCCCCGCGCCCGCCAAAGCGAGCGAAGAGCAATTGATCGAACTCGTGACCAAAGTCACCCGCGAACTCAAGGTTCCAATTCCGACCGCCGGCAAGTCCACGCTGTACGATGGCAAGACTGGCTTGGCGTACGATCAGCCGGTGACGGTCGGCGTGATCTACATGATGAAGCTCGCCCACTTGGTTGAAGACAAAGTGCACGCGCGTTCGACCGGACCGTACTCGCTGGTCACGCAGCAGCCGCTGGGCGGCAAGGCGCAGTTCGGCGGTCAGCGCTTTGGCGAGATGGAAGTGTGGGCGCTGGAAGCGTACGGCGCGGCGCATACGCTTCAGGAAATGCTGACGGTCAAATCGGACGATGTGACGGGCCGCGTCAAGACGTACGAAGCGATCGTCAAGGGCGAAGAGATTATGGAGCCGGGTGTGCCGGAATCGTTCCGCGTGCTCGTCAAGGAATTGCAGTCGCTCGGTCTCGCGGTGGAAGTGTACGATACGGAAGGCGAGAAGTTGATGTTCGGCAAAGAGGACAGCGAGGAGCGCGTGCCGCAGTTAGGGATGGGGCTGCTGCAAGGCGAGCGCGGCGACCGCGGCGACGATCGCCAAGCCATGCGTGATCGATTTGCGCGCGGGGAGCGCATCGGCAGCGGCGGTGGCAGCCGCGGGCGCGACCGCGACCACGACCGCCGGCGCGATCGCGATTAAGTTACACAGGTAAAGCCGGGAAACAAGTAGACCGGTTCGCTCGGTTTACTTGTTTGCCGGTTTGCTTGCCTACTGGTTTCTCGGCAGATTTGGGGTTGGAGCAATAATGGAACTCAAAGATTTTAATGCGATGCGTGTCAGTGTGGCGTCTCCAGAGATCATCCGCTCCTGGTCGTACGGCGAGGTGATCAAGCCCGAAACGATCAACTACCGCACGCTGCGTCCCGAGCGCGACGGCTTGTTCGACGAGCGCATCTTTGGCCCGACGCGCGA
>JBBIJS010000072.1:0-11898 GCA_037445855.1 Chloroflexota bacterium
CGTTGGCGCCCATCGATCCAATGTTGATCGGCTTTGTCGTTGAACCACCACTCGTCCCAACGAGTGGCGAGGATTTCGTCCGCCAGTTGCTTGCCCGCGGCGGTCTTCAAGCGCGCGAGCAGCGGCTTGATCCAATCGTCGACGTGCGGGTTGCCGAGGTCGCCCTGCTCCTTGAGCGCAAGCAGCAATTCGAGTTGATCCGCGTCTTTCGCGAGGCGCGCCGCGGGCGTTTCCGCCGCTTCAAACTCGCGAATGTCCGCGGCGATCTCATCGCCGAAGGGCCAATGGCGCGCGCCATCGTCCAGCAATTTTTCTAAATCCTCTTCCACATATTTCTTGTTCACGTAGTTGTGATCGCTCGTGCGCGCTTCCGGCAAATCGTGGAACAGCACGAGGCGCAGGAGATGGGACTCGTCAATTTTTTGATCGCTCATCCGCGCGAGTAGAAACGCGACGTGCATCATTCGATACATATGCTCGGCGACGGACTGCTCGCCGGCGCCGAGGAACTGGAATCCGCTGCGCGGCGTGCGGTTCAACATTCCAACTTCGTTCAGGTAGTTGGCGAATTGGGTCATGGCTTTGCCTCCGTGCTGCCATTCTAGCCCGAATGCGTGGAGTGTCAATGCGGAAAGGATAAAGGCGGAAGAATGAAGGATGAAAAGAAATGTATGCCGCTGCTCAACACGGAACACGCGGATAGAACAAAAAGAGATCAGCGTTCATCCGCGTCCTCAGGTTTCACTTTATCCTTTTGACTTTTCACTTTTCACTTGCTACAATCCGCCGCGATGGAACAGCAACTCACCGACATCTACGCGCGGCTGTACGCGCGTTTCGGCGCGCAGCACTGGTGGCCCCAGCACGCCGGCGCGTTCGAGGTCATCGTCGGCGCGATCCTGACGCAGAACACCGCGTGGACGAACGTCGAGAAAGCGATGGCGAACTTGAGGCGCGCGCGGTTACTCACCCCGGCGCGGATGCACCGCGCGCCTGCCGCGCGGCTCGCGCGCTTGATTCGACCGTCGGGCTATTTCAACTTGAAGACGAAGAAACTCAAAGCGTTCACGCGCTTTCTGTTCGCGGCGCACCGCGGCAGTTTGGCGCGCCTGTTCCGCCGCGAGACCGCGACGCTGCGCGCGGAACTGCTCGCGGTCTACGGCATCGGTCCCGAAACCGCGGACTCGATCATCCTCTACGCGGCGCGCCAGCCGGTCTTTGTGATCGATGCGTACACGCGGCGGATCATGGCGCGGCTGGGCTTGGCGCGCGATGACGCGGCGTACGACGAGTTGCAGCGTCTGTTCATGGAGCATCTGCCGCGCGAGGAGCGGCTGTTCAACGAGTACCACGCGCTGCTCGTCGCGCTCGGCAAGAACTATTGCACCACGCGCGCGCCGCGGTGCGCGGACTGTCCGCTGCGGGAGGTGTGTGCGACGGGAAGGACGACTACTTGAACCGTGAAGGACGCGAAGAAACCAGATAAGAACTTGGCGTCCTTCGCGTCTTCGCGGTGAATGGTGTTTTCAATTTGTCATTTGCCCAGTTTCAAGGTATAATGCGCTCCGCTATCTTACAACACCGAGGGAATTATGGTTAAGCGGGTATACCAACCGAAACGCTTGAAACGAAAACGCACGCACGGCTTTCGCAAACGAATGCAGACCAAGGGCGGGCGCAAGGTGCTTGCCGCGCGCCGACTGCGCGGACGCAAGCGCCTCGCCGTATCACCCACGCGCTCGAACCTGAAGCAAAAGTAACGGAAAGGATGAGGGATGAAGGATGAAAACTCCTTTCGGATAGTTCTTTCCGCCCTCATCCTTTATCCTTCTGACTTTATGCGTCGTGCTTACAGTCTGCGCCGCGATGAATTCCAGCGCGTGTGGGCCAGCGGCAAGTCGTGGTCGCATCCGCTGATCGTTCTGCGCGCCGCCGCGAACGGCAAGGAAACTTGCCGCTTTGGTTTCGTCGCCGGGAAGAAAGTCGGCAACGCCGTCCGGCGCAATCGCACGAAACGCTTACTGCGCGAAGCGGTGCGGCATCGGCTGGCAACCATACCGCCCGGCTGGGACATTATCCTGATCTCCCGCGCCGGCGCAGAGCAAGCCGAGTTCAAAGCCATCGACGCGGCAGTGGAAAGCATTCTGAAACGCGCGAAATTGATTCGCAATTCTTGATTTGCAATTCGTTCTATGAAATATCTCGCGCTCGTTCCAATCAAACTGTACCAGCGATTGATCTCGCCCCTCTTGCCATCCAGTTGCCGCTTCGTCCCCTCGTGCTCGCAATATGGGTTTGAGGCGATCGCGCACTTTGGACTCGTGAAAGGCGGCTGGCTCGCGGTGCGGCGCATCGTGCGCTGCCAGCCGTTCAACCCCGGTGGATACGATCCCGTCCCGTATGAATGAAATTTGGAGGCAATTCTTTTGTTGATTTTTCTTCGCGCGCGGCTGGCGTTGGCGTTCGTGGCGCTCCTCGCCGCCGCGTTTCTCTTGGCAGGCTGCGGCGCAGCGCCGGCGACCGGTTGGTCCAGCGCGCGCGTCGCCGATCAAGTAGTCTATTTCGGCAGCGAGACCGGCAAGGTCTTTGCGGTCAACGCGGCGGACGGCTCGGTCAAGTGGCAATTTCCAACCGATAAAGCGCTCGCGCCGCCGTCGTTGTACTCCACGCCTTTTGTCGCGGACGGCGTCGTTTATTTCGGCGCGTACGATAAAAACTTGTACGCGCTCGACGCCGCGACCGGCGCGCAAAAGTGGGTCTTTAGCGCCGGCGAGCCGGTCGTCTCCAGTCCCGTCGTGAGCGGCGGCGTCGTTTATTTTGGCGCGAACGATAAAAAAGTCTACGCACTGGACGCGGCGACCGGCGCGAAGAAATGGGAGTTCCTGACCGGCGGCGAATGCTGGGCAGACCTGACGATCGCCGGCACTACGGTCTACGCCGCATCGCTCGATCACAAACTCTACGCGCTGGACGCGGCGACCGGCGCGAAGCAATGGGAATTCGACGCCGGCGGCATCATCGTCGCCAAGCCCGTCGTCGACAGTGGAACCGTCTACCTTGCCGGCTTGACCAAAGTATTCGCGCTCGACGCGACGACCGGCAAGCCAACCTGGGACAAGCCGTTCGAAGCGAGCGGCTGGGTGTGGTCGAATCCCAGTGTCGTGAACGGCACGATCTATTTCGGCACGCTCGACACCGGCGATGTGTACGCGATCGATGCGCTGACCGGCAAAGCGAAATGGAACGCGCCGTTCAAAGCCGGCGGTCCCGTGCGTTCCGCGGTGGCAGTTGACGGCGGCATGGCGTACTTTGGCTCGGATGATTTCAAAGTCTATGCAGTCGATCTCGCGACCGGGACCGGCAAATGGACCTTCGCAACAACCAATCGCGTCGTCGCATCCCCCGCGGTCGCCAACGGCGCGGTCTACGTCCAATCGTTCGATCGAATGTTGTACGCGCTGAGCAGCGCGGACGGCAAGCTCAAGTGGCAGTTGGACACCAACACCGGCAAATTGGTCACGCCAACACCGGCGGCTGCAAAGTAGGAGTTCTATCAAATGCTTGATTTTCTCGCTCCAATTTGGAATACCTTTATCTTCAACCCGATGGTGAACGTGCTCTTGTTCATCTACGTCCTCATCGGAAACTTTGGCATTGCGATCATCCTGTTCACGCTGTTGATCCGCTTCATCACGCTGCCGTTCTACGCCGTGCAGCAAAAGGCGATGAAGAAACAGCAAATGCTGTCAGCCAGCAAAGAGTGGCAGGAGATGCAGAAAAAGTACGCCAAGGACAAGGAGAAATTGTCGCAGGAGCAGATGCGGCTCTATCGCGAAAACGGCGTCAATCCGCTGGGCGGCTGTCTGCCCGCGCTGATTCCGTGGCCCATTATGATCGGGCTGTACCAATCGATCACCATGGTGATGGGCGCGCAGCCGGAACAATTGATGGAATTGTCCAAGCATCTGTACACGCTGCCGCAACTCGTCGCCGCGGTGCCGGTGCAAAGTTTCTTTCTCGGCTTGAATCTCGCCGGCTCGCCCGCCGGCATCGGCTACATCGTTCCCGCGCTCGTCCTCGCCAGCACCTGGGTGCAGCAGAAGATGATGACGGTGCCGAACGCGGATCCGAGCGCCGCGCAGATGAACCAATCGATGCAGTTGATGATGCCCCTCTTCATCGGTTACATTTCACTTTCGTTTCCGATTGGGTTGTCGCTCTACTGGATCGTCTTCAACATTGTCGGCATCGGACAGCAATATTTGACGAACGGCTGGGGCAGTCTCGCGACCAGTTTGTCATTCTTGAAAGCCGCGCCTGCCGCCGTCGGCGCGGACAAAGGGAAAAAGAATGTCGGAAAAAAGTCTTGAGTTCGCCGGCAAGTCCGTCGACGAAGCCATTGAAAAAGGACTCGCCGAACTGGGACTTGCGCGCGCGGCAGTCACCGTCGAAATTCTGAACGAAGGGTCGCGCGGAGTGTTGGGCTTGGGCGGCGGAGAAGCGCGCGTCCGCTTGACGCCCCAGCGTGAACCTGCCGCCGCGCTGCCGGCGACGACCGACCACGCGAGCGCCGCCGCGAAAGAAATTCTCGAAACGCTCTTGCGCGGAATGGGTTTGCGCGCGCACGTGGACGTATTGCCCGACGAGAATGCAGAAGACGAGCGCGCCTTCATCCTCAACGTCGTCGGCGACGACCTCGGCGTGTTGATCGGCCGCCGCGGCGAAACGCTGCGCGATCTGGAATACCTCACGCGGCTGATGGTCGGGCATAAAGGCGACCAGTCGACCCGGCTCGTCGTGGACGTGGAAGGGTACCGCATGCGCCGCGAGCGCTCGCTGCGCGAACTTGCCAAGCGCATGGCGGAGCGCGTGCAATCCAATCGCCAGCCGATCACGCTGGAGGCAATGCCGCCGAACGAACGGCGCATCGTCCACCTCGCGTTGCGCGACCATCTCACCGTCAAGACGCAGAGCATCGGCGAAGGCGATCATCGCCGCGTGATGATTATTCCAAAGTGACGGATGGTTCGGGCGTTAGGCAGTTGGGTGGTTCGACCTAACTACCAAACTACCCAACCACCCAACTACCCAACATGATTGATTTCCTCGTCATTGGTCACGTGGTTCAGGACGTTGTGCCAGATGGCTACACCGTCGGCGGGACCACCACCTACAGTTCGATCACTGCGCGCAATCTGGGGCGAGAGCCGGGCATTGTCACCCGCCTCGCCCCTGATTTTGTTTGGCCCGCTGTACTGCACGATGTCGCGGTGGCGCGCGTTCCGTCCGCGCATACGACGACGTTTCACAACATCTATCCCAACGGACACCGCCAGCAATTTCTGCTCTCGGTCGCCGATGCGATTCAGCCAGACGACATTCCAGCCGCGTGGCGCGCCGCGCCGATCGTCCACCTGGGACCGCTCGCGCGTGAAATCGATTCACGCTTTGCCAAACTGTTTCCAACCGCGCTAGTCGGCGTGACGCCACAGGGCTGGCTCCGCGAATGGGATGAATCGAAACGCGTGCGAATGCGTCCGTGGAAAGAAGCGCCGGAAATCTTGCCGCATGTCGCTGTTTTGGTTTTGAGCGAAGAAGATTTGAATGGCAGCACGGCGCTGATGGACGAGTACGTGCGGCTGACGCGCATCGCGGTAATGACGCAGGGACGCGACGGATGCATCGTTTTCGCGCAGGGCGAGGCGCGGCACGTCGCCGGCTTTCCCGCGCGGGAAGTCGATCCGACCGGCGCGGGCGATGTCTTCGCCGCGGCGTTTCTCGTACGTTTGCAAGAAACGCAAGACCCGTTCGAGTCCGCGCGTTTTGCGAATGCCACCGCGTCGTTTTGCGTGGAAGCGCCCGGCGTCACGGGAATCCCGACGCGGAAGCAAGTGGAAGCGCGGCTCAAAAGCAAATAACCACAAAGGCACGCAGACACAAAGATTTCTTCTTGGTGCCTTTGTGTCTTTGTGGTAAATCTGAAATCGAAAATGACTACCATCTACACCTTCGCAAATCAAAAAGGCGGCGTCGGCAAGACGACGACCGCGATCAATCTCGCCGCGAACCTCGCCGTGCGCGAAAAGCGCGTCCTGCTCGTCGACATCGATCCGCAGGCGAATGCGACCTCTTCGCTTGGCGTGGACAAGACCGTCCCCATCTACTCGATCTACCACACACTCGTCGACGGCGTGCCGATCGACCAGATCGTGATGCTCACCAAACGGCTGCACCTCGACCTCGTGCCCTCGTCGCCGGCGCTCGCCGGCGCGGAAGTCGAACTCGTCGGCGAGGAAAAGCGCGAATACTTGTTGGCGACCGCGCTCGCGCCGCTTGCCGCGCGCTACGATTACATCATCATCGATTCGCCGCCCTCGCTGGGACTGCTAACCGTCAACGCGCTCGTCGCCGCCGACGCGGTGATCGTTCCGATTCAGTGCGAGTACCTCGCGCTGGAGGGTTTGTCGCAACTGCTCAACACGATTCAGTTGGTGCAGCAGGGCTTGAACCCGCGTCTCCGCATCGCCGGCATGGCGATGACGATGTACGATTCGCGCACGCACCTCGCGCTGCAAGTCGTCGAACAAGTCGCGACGCATTTTCCCGAATTGATCTTTCACGCGGTCATTCCGCGCAGCGTTCGCATCGCCGAAGCGCCAAGTTACGGCGAGCCGCTCGTCTCGTTCGATCCGCGTTCCCGCGGCGCGCTGGCGTATGAGGCGTTGACGCAAGAGCTACTCGCGCGCGAAACAAAGAACGTGACGGAAGACGGAAGACGGAGGACGGAACAATTTCATTCGTCATCGGTCGTCCGTCCTCCGTCAGGGAGTTAGACATGTCGCCACCCAAACACGGTCTCGGTCGCGGACTGGGCGCGCTGATTCCGCCCGGCACATCCACCGCGCTCGCACAGGGAGTCCGCGAAGCTCTCGTCGCGGCGATCGCGCCGAACCCGCGTCAGCCGCGCCACAAAATGGACCCTGACGCGCTGCGCGGTTTAGCGGACTCGATCAAGGAGCACGGGCTGATTCAGCCGCTCATCGTCACGCCCGCGCCGGATTCAACCGAACTCGCGCCGCGCTATCAGCTCATTGCCGGTGAGCGCCGTTGGACGGCGGCGAAACTCGCGGGACTCGAGCGCGTGCCGGTGATCGTGCGCGGCGCGACGCCGCAAGAGATGCTCGAGCTGGCGCTGGTCGAGAACATCCAGCGCGCGGACCTGAACCCGCTGGAAGAAGCCGCGGCATATCGCTCGCTGATGGACGATTTCGGTTTGACGCAGGAGCACGTCGCGGCAAAGGTCGGCAAGAACCGCACGACGGTCGCGAACGCGCTGCGCCTGCTGAAACTTCCGCCCGACATTCAGATCGCGCTCGCGGATGAATCGATCAGCGAGGGACACGCGCGCGCGATCTTGACCGTCACGGACGAGCAGCGGCAGAAAGCGCTCCTGCGCGCAGTGATCGACAGTGGTTTATCGGTGCGGCAGACGGAAGAAGCCGCGCGCCGCGCGAACGAAGAGCCAAAGCCGAAAGCGCACGCCGCGCCCGCGCGCATTGCCGCGTCGTCTGCGCGCGAAGAACGCGAGATGCCGGCGGCAACCCGCGCGCTCGAAGACGATTTTCGCAAAGCGCTCGGCACGAAGGTGCAAGTCTCACGCTCGCGCAACGGCGGCAAGATTGTGGTATACTTTTATTCGGAAGAAGAATTGGAAGCGCTCTACGAGAAAGTCGTGGGAAAGCGTTAGGGAAAAATCATTCGATGGCATCTGGTCAAGTTCAACGACGTTTGGGACCCGCGGACGAACTGCAAATTCGCTTGCTTTTGCGATTACCCACTGCGCGACGACTACAGACGATGCTGGAGATGCAGCAAGTCTGGCTCGACGGCGTGCGTGCGCGGTTGCGCCGCGCTCACCCGGAATTGTCGGACTATGAGTTGACTCTACTCATGTTTGAGCGATTAAAGCGAAATGGTTGAGCAATCTTCCTTCGGGCTGTACTTCGACATCCTCCGAACATTCGAACGGCTCGGCGTACCGTACGTCATCATCGGCGCGTTCGCGGGTCAAGCCTACGGTGTTACGCGCCTGACCGTCGATGTGGACATCGTGGTTGACCTAAACGAAGAACACATCCAAGCGCTGGCATCTGCCTATCCACTGCCGCGATTCTACGCCGATCCACAACAAATGCGCGATTCAATTCGACTTGGTATTCTCTTCAACATCATCGACAGCAGCGAAGGGCGCAAGGTCGATTTGATCCCGTTAACGATGAAACCCGGCTACGAGTTCGCGTTGAGAAATCGGCTTCGCCGCCAAGTGGCGACAAAGGAATCATTCGAAGCGTGGTTCGCTCGCCCCGAAGATGTGGTTGTTGGTAAGTTGATGGCATGGAAAGAAGGTCGCTCTTTCAAACACGAGCAGGACATTCGCGATATTCTGGTGGCGGCTCGTTCAGGCGAAGATTTGGAACTCCCTACGCTGTTTGATTTCGATTACGTCGAACGGTGGACAAAGCAACTCGGTTCCCAAGTGCAGGACTTGTGGCAAAGATTGAGGGCGGCAGACGTGGACTAGGTGCGCTACAATCTTTCACGCTTGCATCGCGCACCAATCCGCGTATAATGACGCTATAACCGCAAAGGAGCCGGGGATTCTTCTCCGCTCCTTTTGATTTACTGGAGAAGCCCATGCCTCCCATCCTCCACCAACTGACCGAGAACATCACCGCAATCGATCTGCAATTTCAAGGACGACCGGAAGTGATTGCGTCGTACTTGTTTTACGACGGCAACGAAGCCGCGCTGATCGAGACCGGACCCACGACGACAGTCGAGACGCTGCTCGAAGGCGTGCAAGCCGCCGGCGTGCCGCTGGAGGCATTGCGGCAGGCGATCGTCACGCACATTCATCTCGATCATTCCGGCGCGGCAGGCGTTCTGGTCAGACAGCTGCCGTGGGTGCGCGTGCATGTTCATCCGGTCGGCGCGCCGCATCTCGCGGACCCGTCCAAGTTGCTCGTCAGCGCCAAGCGGCTCTACGGCGAGAACATGGATTCGTTGTGGGGAGCGGTCGTGCCTGTACCGGCGGACAACCTCGTGATTATCAACGCTGGCGACGAGATCCAAGTCCCGGGGACAACGCTGCGTGCGTTCGATACGCCGGGCCACGCGCGGCATCATCACGCGTATCTCGACGCGCATAGCGGCTTGCTGTTCACCGGCGATGTGGGCGGCGTGCGAATGCCGGGCGTGCGCTACGTCCGTCCGCCGACGCCTCCGCCGGAACTCGACATCGACGCGTGGGTGGCGAGCATCGCCAAGTTGCGCGCAGTGAAAGCAACGGGGTTGTGTCCAACGCACTTTGGATTGTTCCGCGGCAACCTGGATTGGCACTGGGACGATCTGGAGCATCGCCTCGTTGCATGGGGCGAGATCGTTCGCCAAGAGATTGCCAACGGCGCGGACGATGATGCAGTCCTCCGGCGGATGAAAACGCAAATCGCGACCGAGATGCAGTCGCAAGGGATCGATGCGAGCGCGTACGACGTGGCGGTGAGCTACGAGTCAATCGTTGCGGGATATACGCGCTACTGGAGAAAGAAGGTCGAGCGCGTCTGAGGCGCAGGTTTTTTCAGGACGAACATTAGTTCTTATTAAACAGTGCGGTGCGCTCCAAAGACGCGTCGCACATTCTGTTTGCATCGCGCGGGGTTATGCGTATAATACAATCGATCGCTGGTTGGCTTTGCGTAATCCAAACAAAGTTTGAAAGGTAGATCGCACACAAAAATGGCTGGCCCAATTTTTCCATTTACCGCGATTGTCAACCAGGATAGAATGAAACGCGCGCTCGTGCTGAACGCAATTAACCCGCTCATCGGCGGGGTGCTGATTCGCGGTGAACGCGGTACGGCGAAATCGACCGCGGTGCGCGCGCTCGCGGCGCTGCTGCCGGAAATCAGTATCGTCGCGGACTGCCCGTTCAGTTGCAACCCGTACGAAAAAGATCGTCTGTGCGATAACTGCCGCGCGCGCGTAGCGCGCGGCGAGGAACTGCCGGTCGCGCGGCGCAAAGTGCGGCTAGTCGATCTACCCGTCAGCGCGACCGAAGACCGCGTCGTCGGCACGCTCGACATCGAGCAAGCGATCAAGAAAGGCGAGAAGAAATTCGAGCCGGGCGTCCTCGCCGCCGCGAATCGCGGCATCCTCTACGTCGACGAAGTCAACCTACTCGACGATCACGTCGTCGACCTGCTGCTCGACAGCGCGGCGATGGGCGTGAACGTCGTCGAGCGTGAAGGCATTTCGTTCCAGCATCCGGCGCAATTCGTCCTCGTCGGCACGATGAACCCGGAGGAAGGCGAACTGCGTCCGCAGTTGCTTGATCGATTCGGACTCTCGGTTGAAATTCGCGGCATCGCGGACGCGGACGCGCGCGTCGAAATCATCGAGCGCCGGCTCGCGTTTGAAGGCGACCCGGTCGGATTCTGCCAGGAATGGTCAACCGCCGAAGCCAAGCTCTCCTCCGAAATCGAATCGGCGCGGCACGCGTTACACACGGTGACGCACGAGCAAGTTGATCTGTACGCGATCGCCGAACTATCGGCGGGGCTGGAAGTCGATGGACATCGCGCCGACCTCGTCATCCTCAAAGGCGCGCGCGCTCACGCGGCGTTGGTGAGCCGCACCGCGATCACGGAAGAAGATATTTTGCTCGCCGCCGAGCTTGCGCTGCCGCATCGAATGAAACGCAAAGCGTTCGCGGACGTCGAACTGCGCTTCGAGCAACTTGAAAAGCAGCTCGACAAATCCAAACAAAGCATGGCGAGCCAGGGTCAGCCCAAAGGCGAGCCCTCGCGCGACGTAAAAAAAAAGCCGGTCTAGCGGCTGACCAAACGGCGGACACCCCGCCCGAGCCGAGCGATCAAACGGCGCAAGGACAGGGACACGCGCCGGGACAACCGTCGCCGCATCCTGCCGATCACCCGGTTGACGTCGGCAAAACATTCCGCCCCCAGAAGCTGCAAACTCCGCTCGACAAACTGCCGCGCCGCGTCGCGGGCAAGCGTTCGCGCACACGCACGGAGCGCAAGCGCGGCCGCTACGTTTCCTCGCGCCCCATGGAGGGCGCCAAGTCCGACCTCGCGTTCGACGCGACGTTTCGTCAAGCCGCGCCTTACCAAATTAGCCGCGAACACAAGAATGTCGCGCTTGCCATCGAGTCGCATGACCTGCGCAAGAAAGTGCGCGTGCGCCGCGCCGCGAATCTGATTCTGTTCGTCGTCGACGCGAGTTGGTCGATGGCGGCGGCAGAGCGGATGACCGCGACCAAAGGCGCGATCATGTCGCTCTTGATCGACGCGTACCAAAAGCGCGACCGCGTGGGCTTGGTCGTTTTCCAAAAAGAAGACGCGCGCCTCGTGCTGCCGCCCACGTCGAGCGTAGACCTCGCGCAGAAATTATTGAAGGACATTCCCGTCGGCGGCAAGACGCCGCTGAGCGCGGGCTTGGTGCTGGCGCATCAAGTGCTCGTGCGCGAACGCGCGCGCGACCGCGAGGTGATGCCGCTGATGATCATCGTCACCGACGGCGCGGGGAACGTATCGATGACCGATCTGCCGCCGCAAGAAGAAGCGACGCGCGTCGCGGCGATGATCAAGAAAGCCGACCTGCGCGCGGTCGTCATCAACACGGAGCACGAGGCATTCGACCGCGGCTTGGCGCAGGGACTCGCCGACACGCTGGGCGGCGCGTGCTACACGCTCAAGCAGTTGAAGGCAGAAGAGTTGTATCAGAAAGTGCGCGAGGAGATGCGCGGGATTGCGAAAGGCGGAGCAGTCGACAAGTGAAGAACGCGATGACGATCGACCTGGAGGATTGGTTCTGCGCGTA
>JBBIJS010000073.1:0-2372 GCA_037445855.1 Chloroflexota bacterium
AAATCTGCCAAATGTGCCAAACCAGCCAAAATTGCCAAACGCTTTTTGGCATATTTGGCATGTTTGGCTAGTTTGGCACGTTTTGATTCTCATACCGCGCGATTGCGTCCTGCCGCGCCAGCAAATATCCCAACTCGTCCACACCTTCGACCAGACAGGTCTTGGAGAATGGATCGAGCGGGAAGTGCGCGACGCGTCCGCCCGGCATCGTCAGCGTTTGCGCGGCAACGTCAATGGTCAATTCAACCTCTGGTATCTCCGCGACGAGATCGAACAGATCGCGGTGCGTCGCTTGGTCGACGACGATGGGCAACAAGCCATTCTTGAGCGCGTTGTTGCGGAAGATGTCGGCGAACGACGTGCTGATGACCGCGCGGAATCCAAAGCCGGTCAGCGCCCAGACCGCATGCTCGCGCGAGCTGCCGCAGCCAAAGTTGTCGCCAGCGAGCAGAATCTGCGCGTCTTGCGCGCGCGGCTGGTTCAGCACAAAATCCGGACGCGGGTTGCCGGCGGCGTCGTACCGCCAATCGGCAAAGAGATTGTTGCCCATCCCGGCTTTGTCGATGGCTTTGAGAAAGCGCGCGGGAATGATCTGATCGGTATCGATGTTTTCGTTGGGCAGCGCGACGACGCGCGCGGTGAGTGTTTTCAACGACTCCATTTTATTTCAGACGAACGACGGACGACGGAGGACGGAAGGCATCGGTCATCCGTCCATCGTCGTCCGTCATCCGTCAATCCTCCTTGGGTCTGCCACCATGCCGGCAATCGCGGACGCGGCGGCGGTGAGCGGTGACGCCAGAAACGTGCGCCCGCCTTTGCCTTGCCGACCCTCAAAGTTGCGATTGCTCGTGCTGACCGCGTACTGTCCTGGCTGCAACGCATCGCCATTCATCGCGATACACATGCTGCATCCCGGCTCGCGCCATTCCGCGCCCGCGGCGCGGAAAATCTGGTCGAGTCCTTCCTGCTCCGCCTGCCGCTTGACCTGCTGCGATCCCGGCACGACGAGCACGCGCGTCTGCGGCGCAACTTTTCGATCCTTCAGCACCGACGCGGCAAGGCGCAGATCGGACAGGCGTCCGTTGGTGCAACTGCCGATGAACACGACATCCACCGGATGACCGAGCAGCGGCTGCCCCGGTTTCAAATCCATATACGCCAACGCTTTTTCAAAACCGGCGGACTTGGGCACGCGCCCGCTAATCGGCACACCCATTCCCGGATTCGTGCCGAACGTGATCATCGGTTCGAGCGCGCCCGCGTCGAGCGACACGGTTTCGTCGAACGTCGCGCCGTCGTCGGTCGGCAGCGTCTTCCAGCGCGCGACCGCCGCGTCCCACGCTGCGCCCTTCGGCGCGTACTCGCGCCCGGCGAGGTACTCGAACGTCGCGTCGTCCGGCGCGACCATACCGGCGCGCGCGCCGGCTTCAATCGTCATATTGCACATCGTCATCCGCGCTTCCATCGATAACGCGCGCACCGCCGAGCCGGCGTACTCGATCACGTGCCCGGTCCCGCCGCCGATTCCGATCTTCGCGATGAGCGCGAGGATAATGTCTTTCGAGGTAACGCCGCGCGACAGCACGCCGTCGATCCGCACCTGCATCGTCTTGGGCTTGGACTGCAAAAGGCACTGCGTCGCCAGCACGTGCTCGACTTCGCTCGTGCCGACGCCGAACGCCAGCGCGCCGAATGCGCCGTGCGTCGCGGTGTGACTGTCGCCGCAGACAATGGTCGCGCCCGGCTGCGTCAGTCCAAGTTCCGGTCCAATGACGTGGACGATGCCGCGCCGCGCGTCGCTTAGCCCGAAGAGCGAGATACCAAAGTCGCGGCAGTTGGTTTCCATCTGCGCGATCTGTTTCGCGGCAATCGCGTCGGCAATCGGAAAGACGCCGTCCGTCGGAATGCTGTGATCGAGCGTCGCAAAAGTTTTATCGGGGCGGCGCACTTGTAAGCCGCGCTCGCGCAAGCCCTGAAACGCCTGCGGCGAAGTGACTTCGTGAACGAGATGGAGATCGACGTAGAGCACGGCGGGACTGTCCGGCTCTTGCGCGACGACGTGCGCGTCCCAGATTTTATCGAAGAGTGTTTTTGGCATTGTATCCATGGCGTGATGCGTGAAGCGTAAAACGTGAATGAATCACGTCTCACGGTTCACGTTTTACGCTTCGATTTGCGTCTGGCGGCGATCAGCATCTAGATTGGATTTCTTCGCTTCGACCGCACGTTCGCGCCACAGCGCGCTCACGTCCCACTGGTTCGCGTGGTCGCGCGGCGTGCTCGCTTCAAAAAACGGATCGAGCGCGCGCCGGGTCGGTTCGGCTTGCGATTCTTCGGACGGATTCGTGGTTTGAGTTGGTTCCATTTTC
>JBBIJS010000073.1:2472-4096 GCA_037445855.1 Chloroflexota bacterium
TGCAGCGCGTGGCGTCCCGAATGTTTGCCGAGTACGAGATTGGATTGCGCGACGCCGACGGTCTCCGGACGCATGATCTCGTACGTGAGGTGATGCTTGAGCATTCCGTCCTGATGAATGCCGGCTTCGTGCGCGAACGCGTTTGCGCCGACAATCGCCTTGTTCGGCTGGACCGGGATGCTGGTATAGTTCGATACGAGCCGGCTCGTGCGCGCGATCTGGGTCGTGTCGATGCCGGTCGTCAAGCCGTAAAACGATTGCCGCGTCCGCAGCGTCATCACGACTTCTTCCAGCGACGTGTTGCCGGCGCGCTCGCCGATGCCGTTCACGGTGACTTCGACTTGCCGCGCGCCGGCGCGAATGCCGGCGAGCGTGTTCGCGGTCGCGAGACCCAGGTCGTCGTGGCAGTGCGCGGAAACGATCACGCGCTCGATGCCGCGAGTGTTCTGGATGATGCCGGCGATCAGCGCGCCGAACTCTTCCGGCGTCGTATAGCCGACCGTGTCCGGGATGTTGAGCGTCGTCGCGCCGGCATTGATCGCGACCTCCAGCACACGATACAGAAACTCCGGATCGGAGCGTCCAGCGTCCTCCGGCGAAAACTCCACGTCGTCGCAGCACTGTTTCGCGCGCGCGACCATCTCGCCGACGCGCGCGACCACTTGCTCGCGCGTCATCTTGAGTTTGTGCTCAAGGTGAATATCGGACGTCGCGAGAAACGTGTGGATGCGCGGATGCGCGGCGGGACGAATCGCCTCCCAGCACGTGTCGATATCGGTCGCGTTCGCGCGCGCCAGTCCGGCGATGATCGGCACGCGCGCGCCCTCGCGCGAGTTGCCAACCTCGGTCGCAATGCGGCGTACCGCTTCCGCGTCGCCCGGCGACGCCGCGGGAAAGCCGGCTTCGATAATGTCGACGCCCAGCCGCGCGAGTTGGCGCGCGATTTCGAGTTTCTCCGCCGCGTCCAGACTCGCGCCCGGCGATTGCTCGCCGTCGCGCAGCGTGGTATCAAAAATACGAACATAGTTTGGATCAGGATTCATGAGCACTCCGTATTTGTCCACAAAGGACACGACGATTCACGAAAGGTTTTCTTTGTGTTCCTTCGTGTTCTTCGTGGACCATTCTTCATTCGTTTGGCTGACGACTCGCCCCTCGTTCAATCTGAGCACATGCGTGATGCTTTGCGGAAGTTCATCGGCGCGGTGCGTCACGTAGATCATGCTCGCGTTGGGTCGGTTGCCGATCCCCTCAATCGCTTGCAGAACGCGGTCGCGATTGTCTCCATCGAGACCCTGACACGGTTCGTCGAGCACGAGCAGCGCCGGACTTTTCACCAGCGCGCGCGCCAGGAGCGCCAAACGCTGCTCGCCCTCCGAAACTTGATCGAACGCCGTCTCTGCGCGCGCGGCAAGATCGAATCGGCGCAGCCACGAAAGCGCAACCTCGCGCTGCTGCGGCGAGCATTCACGATACAGCCCGACCGAATCGAACCAGCCGGAACAGACGACATCGAGACACGTCGCGCCGCGCGGGTAGTACAGTTGCAGTTCCGGCGCGACCCAGCCGATGTTCTGCTTGATCTCCCAAATGCTCTCGCCGGTGCCGCGGCGTTTGCCGAACA
>JBBIJS010000073.1:4196-7862 GCA_037445855.1 Chloroflexota bacterium
GTGGAATTTCGTCCCGATTCGTCCCGACGACGATGACGCGCATTTCGTTCTGCATCAGATTTTCAAGGTTCTCGGCTAACTTGACTCGAAAGCGTTCGTCCAATCCGGCGAAAGGATTATCCAGGATCAAGAGCTTGGGATTCTTGAGCAGCGCCCGCGCAATCGTGACCTTGCGCCGCTCTCCGTTGGAGAGTTGAATGACATTTCGACTCAACAACGCTCCCAATTCCAATCGTTCGATCACGTCTTGGCGGTGCGCCGCAAAGTTTTTATCGGAATGAGTTTCGACGACGTGATACGGATTGATGCGCTTGAGGTCCGGCTCGGAAAGAAAATCCGATACTGACGGCGTGCCTTCGGTCACGCCGATGTTCCAGCGTTCCTGGTAGAACGCCTCATCGCTCAGAACTTTACGCTGCGATTCAAAAGTCACGTAGGCGATGTGGTCGTGCGCGGCAGTGTGCCCGTTGTCGCGCAGAAAATGATAGACGATTTTGCCCTTGACGACCGGCAGAGAACCGCACAACGCCTTCATCAACGTCGATTTGCCGGAACCGTTCGGACCGATCACTGCCCAGTGTTGATCGCTAAGCATCTCCCAGGTCAAGCCATCGAAGAAAATCTGGTCGCGCAAGCGGATGGAAACGTCGTTCAGTGTGATGAAGGGGGTCGACATGGCGTTCGCCAGCAAACGCCATCCGATAAAATCGGACGGCTATTGTTCAGGAAACCCGCAAAGCGGGTTTGTTTCCCGATTGTTAGCCGTCGGTTTTTAACCGATGGCGTCATTTCTTCCAATTCTCCGGTCTGAGCGAGCGCACCGCCGCGCCGGTCTGCCACATTTCCGACTCGCGCATCTCGCGCAGTTCGACTTCCAGCTTCTCCTTGTAATCGGGCGCGCTGTTCGCCGCCAGTACGATGCGCGTCTGCTCGCCGGCGACAACGCTCTGATACAGTTTCTCGTACACCGGCTCGACCGCCTTGCGGAAGTCGTGCCGCCAGTCCAGCGCGCCGCGCTGCGCGGTCGTGCTGCAATTCGCGTACATCCAATCCATACCGTTTTGCGCCACGAGGCGAATCAGACTCTGCGTCAATTCTTCGACGGTTTCGTTGAACGCTTCGCTGGGCGAGTGTCCGTGCTTGCGGAGCTCGTTGTACTGCGCTTCCATCACACCCGCGAGCGCGCCCATCAGAATGCCGCGCTCGCCGGTGAGATCGCTGTAAACTTCGTGCTCGAACGTCGTGGGAAACAGGTAGCCCGCGCCAACCGCGATGCCGAGCGCGATCGTCCGCTCGGTCGCGCGTCCGGTCGCGTCGTGCTGAACGGCATAGCTGGCGTTGATGCCGCTGCCGCTCAGGAAATTCGCGCGCACGCTGGTGCCCGAACCCTTGGGCGCAACGAGGATCACGTCAACGAAATCCGGCGGCACGATGCCGGTCTGATCGTTGTAGACAATCCCAAAGCCGTGCGAAAAGTACAGCGCGTCGCCTTTCTTGAGGTGGGGCTTGATCTTCTGCCACGTCAGCATCTGTCCCGCGTCGGAGACGAGATATTGAATCACCGTGCCGCGCTCGGCGGCTTCTTCGAGCGAAAAGAGCGTCTTGCCGGGAACCCAGCCATCCTTGACCGCTTTGTCATACGTCGCGCTGCCGGACTTTTGACCGACGATGACGTGGATGCCGTTGTCGCGCATGTTGAGCGCCTGCGCCGGTCCCTGCACGCCGTAACCTAAGACGGCAACGACTTCGTCCTTCAAAACGCCGCGCGCCTTGTCCAGCGGAAATTCGTCGCGCGTGACGACATTTTCAACTACTCCACCAAAATTGATCTTTGCCATGCTTCTCCAATGATTGATGTGATTTGTCGGTGACGCTATACGGAACCGACGCTTTCCGCGAGATGCCCGTTGCCGTTTCCACGCGGCGTCGCCCAGGAATTTGCCGCGGGCACGTCGTGCCCGTTGACCGCGCCGCGCGCCATCGCGACCTGACCCGTGCGCACCATTTCGATAATGCCGCGCGAGCGCAAGACATCGAGCAAGCCGTCGATCTTGGCTTCGTCGCCGGTAACTTCGATAATCACCGAGTCGGGCGAGACATCGACAATGTTCGCGCGAAAGATATTGGCGAGCTGGTTGAGCTCGGCGAGCGCGCTCGCATCGGCGCGGACTTTGACGAGCGCGAGATCCCGCATTACAGTCGGCAGATGCGTCACGTCTTTTACGTCGATCACATTGATCAATTTCGACAAGTTCGCTTCCACGAGCGCGGGCGCGGTCTGTTCCGTGTCGACCAGAATCGTCATGCGCGAGACCGCCGGCTCGTGCGTGCGCCCGACGGTGAGACTCTCGATGTTAAATGCGCGCCGGCGAAACAGACTCGCCACGCGGTTCAGCACGCCGGGTTTGTCTTCGACTAGCGCGACTAGGGTATGCTTCATATTTCCTCTTCAAGTAGTGGACAGTGGTCGGTGGGTAGTGGTTAGAAAAATTCTATCCACTACGCACTGACCACTCATCACTGTGCTTGCACCGGTCTCCGGATCATCGCGTGCAAATCCGCGCCCGCCGGTACCATCGGGTACACGGAATCTTCTTGTACTACACGGAAATCGATCACGACCGGTCCCGGTTTTTCGCGCGCGGCTTGAATGGCTGGGATCACGTCTTCGCGCCGCGTGACACGCATCGCCGGAATGTCGTACGCGTCGGCGAGTTTGACGAAATCCGGGCTAAGGATCGGCGTCGCGGCGTAACGGCGTCCGTAGAAAAATTCCTGCCACTGCCGCACCATGCCGAGAAAACCGTTGTTGATGATCGCGATGTTGAGCTTCAGGCGTTCTTGCTGCAACGTCGCGAGTTCCGCCTGCGTCATCTGGAACCCGCCATCGCCGGCGACGACCCACACGTCGGCATCGGGCTGCGCGAATTTCGCGCCAATCGCCGCGGGCAGCGCAAAGCCCATCGTGCCCAAGCCGCCGGAGGTGATGAGCGAGCGCGGCTTTTCGTGCAAATAGTACTGCGCTTCCCACATCTGATGCTGCCCCACGTCGCTGACGATCAGCGCGTTGCCTTCGGTCGCTTCCCACAGATCGTGAATCACATGCGCGGCGAGCAGTTCGTCGATGTCTTCGCGCCGGAGAATGTTGCGCGCCTCGGACTCCATCCGCCATTCCGAAATCTGTTCGCGCCAGGCGTCGCGGCGACCAGCAGCCACGCGCGGCGTGAGTTGCTCCAGCACGGCTTTCAAATCGCCAAGGATCGGCAGATCGACGTGAACGTTCTTGCTGATTTCCGATGGATCGATTTCGACGTGAATCTTTTTCGCGTGCTTGGCGTAGGTTTTCAAATTGCCGGTCACGCGGTCGTCGAACCGCATCCCGAAGGCGATCAAGAGATCCGCGCCTTGCACCGCGCGGTTGGCGTACGCTTCGCCGTGCATCCCCATCATGCCGAGGCACAACCGATGCTGCGCCGGGAAAGAGCCGATGCCAAGCAGCGTGAGCGCGACCGGAATTTGCGTTTTCTCCGCGAACTCGAGCACCTGGTCCATCGCGCCGCTGATCTGCACGCCATGCCCAACCAGAATCACCGGGCGTTCCGCCTTATCGATCCATTCCGTCGCGCGCTCCAGGTCGCCGGTTGGCACTTGCGCGGGCACGCGTCG
>JBBIJS010000073.1:7962-11874 GCA_037445855.1 Chloroflexota bacterium
GGTCCGCTCGTCGCAATCGCCACGCCGACTTTGCCGGACGCGCGCGCGTAGCCGTCCGCCATGTGCGCCGCGCCCTGCTCGTGCCGTACCAGGACGTGATGGATCGGATAATCGAGCATCGCGTCGTACGTCGGCAGGATCGCGCCGCCGGGATAACCAAAGACCACATCGACGCCTTCACGCACCAGACATTCCCAAATGATTTGCGCGCCGGTCCGAATTGGCATTTCGTCTCCTGTAGGGGCAGACCTGTGTGTCTGCCCCGGGCGAACACGTAGGTTCGCCCCTACGGGTCTCGCAATACCGCGCCCGTGCTCGCGCTCGTCACCATGCTCGCGTAGCGGCGCAGCCATTTGCTTTTGATCTCGCGCGTCTTGGGCGGGTTCGCGGCGAGCCGCGCGCGAATCTCTGCATCGCTCAGTTCAACGTCCAGCCGATAGTTTGGCAGATCGATCGAAATCATGTCGCCGTCGCGCAGTGCGGCAATGGGTCCGCCTGCCGCGGCTTCCGGCGAAACGTGACCGATGCACGCGCCGCGCGTGCCGCCGCTGAATCGTCCATCGGTAATGAGCGCGACCTTGTCGCCGAGTCCCATTCCCATGATCGCGGAAGTCGGCGATAGCATCTCCTGCATTCCCGGTCCGCCGCGCGGTCCCTCGTAGCGAATCACGACGACCTCGCCGGGTTTGACTTGTCCGGCGAGAATGCCGCGCATCGAATCTTCCTCCGATTCGTAAATGTGCGCGGGACCACGGAACGTCTGCATCGCCGCGCTGACGCCGCCGGTCTTGACGACCGCGCCGTCGGGCGCGAGGTTGCCGAAGAGGATTGCGAGTCCGCCGGTTGCGCGGTGCGGATTGCTCAGCGGGCGAATCACTTCGTGGTCTTGCACGCGCGCGGTCGCAAGATTTTCGCGCAGCGTTTTGCCGGTGACCGTCACGCGGTCGAGATGTAATGTATTGCCGGTCGAGGAAATTTCGGAGAGGATCGCCGGGACGCCGCCGGCGCGATGCACGTCTTCCATGTGCCACTGCCCCGCGGGTGAGACCTTGCAGAGGTGCGGCACCTTCGCGGCGACGCGGTTGATGCGCTCGAGCGGATAATCGATGCCGGCTTCGTGCGCGATCGCGAGCGTGTGCAGCACCGTGTTCGTCGAACCGCCCATCGCCATATCGAGCGCGAACGCGTCGTCGATCGCATCGGTGGTGACGATCTGGCGCGGCGTGATGTTCTTTTCGATCAGCGTGAGGATTTGCGACGCGGCAGTTTTCGCGAGCGCCTCGCGTTCGGCGGTATTTGCCAGCGCCGAGCCATTGTACGGCAGCGCGAGTCCGAGCGCCTCCATCAAACAGTTCATCGAGTTCGCGGTGAATAGTCCGGAGCACGAACCGCACGACGGGCACGCGAAATCTTCCAGCTCTTTCAACTGCGCGTCGTTGATTTTGCCGGCTTGATACGCGCCGACGCCTTCAAAGACGCTGATGAGATCGACCACCTTGCCGGCGGGCGTGCGTCCGGCGGGCATCGGTCCGCCGGAAACGAAAATTGCCGGTACGTCGAGGCGCATCGCCGCCATCAGCATCCCCGGCACGATCTTGTCACAGTTCGGGATGCACACCATCCCGTCGAACCAGTGCGCCGCGATCATCGTCTCGACGCAATCCGCGATCAGCTCGCGCGACGGCAGCGAGTACTTCATGCCAGCGTGTCCCATCGCAATGCCGTCGTCCACGCCGATGGTATTGAACTCGAACGGGACGCCCCCGGCGTCGCGCACTGCCTGCTTGACCAGCGCGCCGAACTTTTGCAGATGCGCGTGCCCCGGCACAATATCGACGTACGAATTGACGATGGCGACGAACGGCTTGCCGAAATCCGCGTCGCGCACACCGACCGCTTTGAGCAGCGCGCGATGCGGCGCGCGCTCGAAACCACGCGTGATCTGATCAGAACGCATCACAAGGTCTCCCGTATTCTATCAGTGCGAGCCGCCGTAGGCGGCGAAGCAATCTCATTTCCAGTTAGCGGGGATCGCTTCGTCGCGAAAACAGCTCCTCGCAACGACACGACAGAAATATCAGTCATTGTAGCAAGCTGTCAGCCGGGCGTGCACCCACTTGGCGCACTCGTCAGCGTAGCCGGTCTCGGCTGGATTGTTCGCGCGATCGGCCGGGCTTGCCGCGGCGCGCGCCGCGGTCGCCTCGCGGACGACGAACGCGAGGTTGCCCAATCGGCTGGTGGAGTTGCTGTCGGCGGTCTCATCGAAATTGGGTTGAAACATGCTTGCCTCCGCATGGGTCAACCTTGCGCAGGTTCTTCACCCCGCAAACAACGCGGGGTCTTCAACCTTCGCAAGGTTTGAAAACGAAAACCGCCCGTTGGTTCAGGCGGTTTTTTCTGGTCGATTCTTACTTCGACTAGCGTCGGGTGCGTCTCCCGACTTTCGCCAAAACCAAACTACGCCTGTTGCTAATAATGCTAACAAGCGAAATAAGGACGACGAGAATCGAAAGACTCGTTACGGACGCGAGCATCAGATCTTTCTTCCTTGTAGGCGCAAAAACACCCCGCGTGGGTTCATCGGCGAAGGACGCGGAGCAGACCTTTCAAATCGATCGTAAAACCAGTATAACCGGTGTAGTCGTCAACGTCTACGGACAAAGTGCGAGAAAGAGATAGGCGCGCGGTTGTATAGGTTGCACAACCCAGTGGTTAGTGGTTAGTGGACGGTGGAAAGAAGACTATCCACTATTTACTGACCACTGCCCACTATCCACCAACCACTATTCACTCTCCACTACCCACTCATCACTCCTCGCGCGCCGTCAATAATCGATACGCGCGCAACGCGAGTTGGATGCTGAGCCGCGTCTCCGGGTTGTCGAGGTCGAGTCCGCTGATTTCGCGGATGCGTTCCATCCGATACAATAGCGTGTTGCGGTGGACGAACAGCGCTTCGGCGGTTTGGCTGAGGTTTCCTTTATGCGCGAAATAGGCGGTCAGCGTTTCGATGAGATCCGTTCCCTGCGCGCGATCGTACTCCACCAGCGTTCCGATCGTCTCCTGACAAAAGTGTTCCAACTCCGCGCTGTCTTCCAATAGAAACAAGAGGCGATAGACATTCAGCTCGCCGAAATAGAGCGGATGCGGATCCGCCAGCCGCCGCGCCATCGACTGCGCTTGCCGCGCTTCGCGGTACGAATCGCGCAGCCCGATCAACGCGTCGACCGCGCGACCGATGCCGATGGCGAGCGGATCGTTTGGAAATTCCGCGCTCGCCTGCCGGCGAATGGTTTCCGCGATCTGACGCGCGCTTTCGATTCCCGCGCGCGGTTCCAAGCGACCGAAGATGACCACTTCGTTCTCGCGCGCTTGCGCGAGCGCGCCGGTCGTAAAGTGGTGCAAGAGTCCGTGCACAAGCGTCTCCAGCCGCCGATACGTCGGATGTTCTTTCTTCGCCCAGTCCACCACGATGGCCGCGTGCCGCCCGTCCGGATCGTACTTGTTGCGCTTCGCCCAGCGCGTAACTTCAAGCGGCGAGAGATTGCCGGTCAGGATCGCGTCGACAAAGCTGCCGCGGACGCGCTTCTCCGCCTCGCTCACCGCCTTCGCCTTCGCCATCTCCAGCGCGCACGCCGCCGCGCTGCGCTCGGCGACGCTGCGTTCGAACATTCCGAGCGCGTCGGGCGCGCCGATCAAGGAAAGGAAGCCGCGCGCCATGCCGCTGGCAACAATCGGCACGATCAGGCGCGTCAGGTTTTCTATCGGCAGCGGCTGTTCGAGCAAGTCGTGACGTTGCGCCGCGCGCTTGCGGTCGCGCATATTTTCCGGCAGGTTTGCCGGCGCGGCGATCCAGGCGTCAAGCGCGGCGCGCTGCGCTTCCAGTTTTGGCGGAAACCACCCGGCGATGAC
>JBBIJS010000074.1:0-1733 GCA_037445855.1 Chloroflexota bacterium
CAGCCCGGTTTGCTGTAGAGAATCACGCGATGCGTCATTGGTTGATCTTGGCGAATTGCTTGTCGAGAAAATCGTCGGTCATCGGTCCGCCCACGACGATGTCGCGGATCGTGCCGCTCTTATCAATGAAATAACTGGTGGGCAAGCCGTCGACGCGGTACTCCCGTCCCAGCCGCTCGCCGACATCGCGGACGATCGGAAAGTTGACCAGCGTGTTCCGCATAAAGGTGAGCACGCCCGCGTCGGAATTATCGTCCTGAAAATTGACGCCGACGACGACCAGTCCTTGATCCTGGTATTGCTTGAACTTGCGCACGAGCGCGGGAAATTCTTCGCGGCAAGGTCCGCACCAGGTCGCCCAAAAATTGACGATGACCGGACGACCCTGCAATTTCGATAACACGATCTGATCGCCGGTCATCGATTTTAGATCGATCTCCGGCGCGAGGTCGCCGATCTTGGCGATGGTGGGACGCGATCCGGCTACGGGCGTCGTGCCGCTGCACGCGCTGAGCAACAGCGGGGCGAGCGCGATGAAGACGAGGGTCCCCGCGGATCGTGATTTCATATCCTACTCATTCTCAGCCGTTATCCTTGGGCGAATCGCTGCTGAGCGATTCCCGCAGCTCGTCGATCTCGATGCGGAGGTTGCGCGCGCGTCGCGCGAGCCAGACCGCGTAACCGAGGACGATGACCCAGATCGCGGTATACGCCGAAAACAGATAGGCGACATTGTGGATTTCGGCTTGCAAATCTTGCAGAGTCACATTCATGTTTCCTTCCCCCGCGTGCCCGGTACCTCGCGCTCGGATTCTTTTGGCGATGCCGCGTCCACCGATTTCTTCAGCGCTTCAACCTCGGCGCGCAGATCGCGCTCCTGGCGCGATAGAGTCCACAGGTAGCCGATGATGATCGCCCAGATGATCGCAAAACCGTAGAACATATAAGACAGGTTGCGAATATCCGCCAACAAACCGGGTAAGGTAATGTCCATAAGTTGCCTCTGTGTGCGATTCGGACGGCTATGCCGCGCGCGCGCGGCGGATCGCCAGCAGATCATCGCGCAGCGTTTCCAGCCGAACGCGTTGCGCGAGCAGCCAGAAGAACAAGAGCACGAATCCAATAATGCAGACGATGAGGGTCTGGACCATCTCGGGCGTCAGTCCGAACGTAATTCCCTGCGCGTTCTCCTGAAACAAGACCGGCGAGATCGCGCGCCAGTAACGCGCGCTGACGATCACGATCGGCACGTCGATAAAACCCAGAAGGCCGAACACCGCGGAAAAGCGCGCCACGCGGGGGTCATCGCGCGCGGTCGCGCGCAGCATGAGGTACGCGATGTAGATCAGCCACAGAATAAGGAACGAGGTGAGCCGCGGGTCCCACGTCCACCACACGCCCCAGATCGGGCGCGCCCAGATGGAGCCGGAAATCAGCGCGATGGTGCAAAAGACCACGCCGATTTCTGCCGACCCTTCCGCGATGCGGTCCCACTGACGCGAATTGGTGCGCAGATAAGCGATGCCGGCGATCGCGACGAGCGTGATGGCGAGAAAGCCGGCGGCAATCGTGCCCAGGTGGAAAAAGAAAATTCGATAGACCAGACCCATGTTCACTTCGGTCGGCGCGTACAGGAACGCCATATACAAGCCGGCGAGGATGAAGACCAGCGTTGCCAGTCCAAGCACATCGAGCCGGCGATCAGGTTTATGAGACATTTTCATACCTCGGGC
>JBBIJS010000074.1:1833-7845 GCA_037445855.1 Chloroflexota bacterium
CGTCACTCTTCCACCACATATTCAAACACCCAGAACGCGACGACGAGGAAGATCGCGTCGTACGCGACCAGGATGCTGAACCAGTTGGCGACTTCGGAAAAATCGCGCGCTTGCAGCGCGCCGCCGGTCAACTTGACCGCCGCCATCAGCAGCGGCACGGTGACCGGGAAGAGCAAGATCGGCAGCATCACTTCACGCATCTTGGTGCTGGCGGCGACCGCGGAAAGGAGCGTGCCCATTGCCGCGAAACCCAATGTTCCCAGAATAATGTACGGCACGAGAGGAAACCATGGAATCGCCGCGTTGTTCAGCACCGCGAAGAGCGGCAGCGTGACCGCTTCCATCACGCTGATGAACAGGAAATTGCCAATCGCCTTGCCGAGAAAAACCGCGCCGCGATCAACCGGCGAAAGCAGCACGCCTTCCAGACTGCCCTTGTCTTTTTCGGCGGCGAATGAGCGACCGAGTCCCAGGATGCCGCTGAAGGTGAACGCCGTCCACAGCACGCCCGACCCAAGCACCGTGATGTCGAGTCCTTGCAGCTCGAATGCAAAGTTGAAGATGACCAACACCAGCAGCGCAAAGACGATCATCGCGCTCAGGTTCTCTTTGGTGCGCAGCTCGGCGGCGATGTCCTTTTGCACGATGGCAAGAATCTGGCGCAGGAATTTCAATTCTTGCTCTCCAAGACTCCCGCGTAGATCTGCATGAATCCCGCTAGGTTCGTCCACTTGCCGCGCGGCAGGTCGTACATCAAGCGCCCCGCCCGCAGGATGAGCGCGCGGTCGCAGATCGCCAAGCCGCGTTCCAGATCGTGCGTCGAGAACAGAATCCCGCGCCCTTCTTTCTTCGCGTCCGCCATGATTGCGTCGAGCAAGTCCGCCGCGACCTTGTCCAAGCCGGTGTACGGCTCGTCGAGCAATAGCACCGCCGGCTGATGCAGCAGCATCCGCGCGAGCGTGAGCCGCTGCTGCAAGCCGCGCGAGAGCGTGCGCGTCACATCGCCCAGCCGGTTCTCGATGCCAACGCGGTGGGCGACCTCGCGGACGCGCGCCGGGATGTTGGCGAGGTCGTACAGCCGCGCGTAGAATGTCAGGTTTTCTTCCGCGGTCAGGTCATCGTACATAAATGTTTGATGACCGACAAAGCCGATGGACGCGCGCGCGGCGTTCGCGTGTTCCGCGAGCGGGATCTTGCCGATCAAGATGCTGCCGGCGTCCGGGCGGCTGAGCGTCGCGACCATCCGGAGCAGCGTGGTTTTGCCCGCGCCGTTCGGTCCGACGAGCGCGACGATCTCGCCCTGGTTCACTTGAAATGATACGCTGCGGAGCGCCCAGCGCGCGCCGAAGGTCTTGTCGAGTTTCTTTGCCGTGATGAGCGCTTCGCTCACTCGTCGTCACCCAACGCTTTGACTTTGGAGAGCAGTCGCGCGCGTTCTTCTGTGTGCGTTGCCGCGGACACTTTGCCGGCGGCAAAATCGTCGTCGAGATCGGCGATGTCTTGCAGCAATTGCTCGCGGCGGCTTAGGGCGGCGTCGGCGGCTTGGTTCGCGCGCCGGCGCAGCAGCGGGTACGCGATCAACAAGATCGCGGCGACCGCGGCAATGCCGAGGACGCCAAAGCCGATCAGCTGCGAGTTGTTGTCCACGGCGGCTGTCGTCGGCGCGGTGGACGGATTCGCTCCTGGCGCCGGGCTGGCAGGCGCCGCGACCGTCGCCGGCAATTTGTTGAACGTTGCCTTGATCTCGGTGCCTTTGGTTACATTCGTCGCCGAGCTTTGCAGGAAATTCTGCCCGCTCTGCGTTGGGAAATTCGTGGGCGCGGAGAGTTGCGTGCTAGTGATCGTTCCGCCGACATCGGCAAGCAGCACGCGGAACGTGCCCGTATCGAACGGCAGTTTCAAACTGAATTGGTAGGTGGGCGGCGTGAAGGGCACGGAATAGTTGTAAACGATCTGGTCGTTCCCGGGCTGGAAAGGCAGCGTGTAGGACATCACGGTGTCGCCGCGGATCGTCGTTGAGTCGGCTTGCTGGTTGTCGAATTGGATTCCCGTCGCGCCGGCGAGGAAGGGCAGCGTCAGCGAAATGCGATGCGGTCCCACCGCGGTCGTGCCAATGTACGTGCGATCGCTAGTGTTTTGCACCTGGACGATCTGCAGCACGTTCAAGACGCCCGTTTGCACGTCGAAGACAAAATGCGCCTGGGCGACTTGGAGGACGGATGGCTCGGTCGTCGTTTCGTACACGGTGACGGTGACCGGGACGGTCGTCGTGACGCCGTTGTACGAGAGAATGTCAGAGGCGTAATCGACGCCGCCGTACGTGGTCGCCGCCAACATGCGCGTCGTGGTGAGGACATTGATGCCCGAGAAAGAAAAGTATCCATTCGCATCTGGCTGCATGGTCTTGGTGATCGTGGTTTGGGTTCCCATGTCGGCTATGTAGAGCGTCACCGTCAGACTGGCGGCGTTAGAGAGCGTCGCGCCCTGGGTGCCATTGACGACGAATCCGCTCACGGTACCTTGCCCGCCCGTTTGCGCATTCGCGCTGGGCATTGGCAAAGCGAGCAGCGCCAGCGCAACCAGCGCGAGGGCGGCTAGAACCAGAACAACCTTGGAGATCGTTTGTGTTTTGATTTTGCAATCCTTTCAGATCAGATTATGGCGAACGACGGTGGTCGCCGAGCGATGAGCGTCCGACCTCCGTCTTACGTCGTCAGTTTATTTCCGCATTTGGCGCAGAATGTCTCGCCGACGCGGTAGGGCGTGCCGCAGTTGGCGCAGCGCAAGCCGGCGGGCGCGCCTTTGTGCGCGCGCAGACGCGCCACCTCGCGCTCGAGCGCGTCGTCGGCGGAGGGCGCGGCGTGTTTCACCGCGCGCAGCCGCGCGACCTCTTCTTCAATATGCGCGTCCGCGCCATTCCCGCCGAGCGCATCGATCTGCTGCAGCGCCGTCGCCGCGCGGCTGGTGTACTTGTCGCGCAGCGCCGCGTGATCGCTCGGCGAGAGCTTGCCCAATTGGAAATCGAAATCGAGATCGCGAATCGAGTCGTACGCCGAGTCGCGCTGCGCCGCCAGCCCGTCCAGCGCGTTCGGTTCTTCGTCGATCTCGTCCGGTGCTACGGTGAAAAGCGGATAGGCGATAAAGGCGATGATTCCGATGACGATGAGGGCGGCAAAAAGGAGTTCCAAATAATACCTCGGGTAGGGGCGGGGTCACCCCGCCCCTACAAAATATTACGCGCGCACTGCTTCTTTCGCCAGACCTTCAACGCGCACGCGCGCTTCTTCGCGCGCATCGGGCCACGCGGCGATCAGCGTGCTGACGATCATAAAGAATCCACCGAACCACAACCAGAAGACGAGCGGGTTGACGTACGCGCGGAACGTCACCGTCGCGAAATTGTCTTCCCATCCCGCAATGATCACATACAAGTCTTCCTGCGGCGTCGACAAGATCGCCGGCGTCGTCGCCGTTTCGCCGGAGCTCGGATAGAAGCCGCGCGAGGGCGAAAGCGTGGCGATGCGCTTGCCGTTTTGGAACACGCCGACCGTCGCCGAAGTGATTTCGCCTTCGCCGCTCGGAAAGTTCGGCGAGAGGTTTTCGTACGTCAGCGTATAGCCGCGCACGTTCATCGATTCGCCCGCTTTGAGCGCGCGCGTGCTGTCGGTCGCGTACACCTGCGAGCCGACGATGCCGATCGCCATCATCGCGACGCCGATGTGAATCAGGTAGCCGCCGTAGCGCCGCCGATTGCGTTCGATCAAGCCGCGCAGCGCGGTGGTGAAAAATTCGTGCGTATTCTTTGCGCGCGCGAGCGTGCCTTGGATCAACTCGCTTACGGTGGAGACGATCACCAGCAGCGCGAGAAAGTACGCCGTCAGCGGCACCAGATCGCGCACGCCGAGTGCGAAGACGACCGCGCCGAGCACAACGGAGATCGCCGCGGGCAGCACGAGTTTGCGCACAAGTTTCGCGCCGGTCGCGCCGCCCCAGCCGACGAGCGGAATGATCGCCATCACGAGCAGGATCGTACCAAAGATCGGCGCGGCGACCTGGTTAAAGTACGGCGGTCCGACTGTGAGTTTGGTTCCCAGCACCACCTCGCTGAAGAGCGGATAAATCGTTCCCCACAACACGGCGAATGCCGCGCCGACGAAGAGCAGGTTGTTCAGCAGGAAGAGCGTTTCGCGCGACAAGAGCGAATCGATGTCGCGCTCGCTCCGGAGTTGTTTGAGACGCGTGAACAAGAGCAGCGTCGCGGCAAGCGTCACGCCGGCGATGAAGCTCAGGAACCACACGCCGATGTCTGATTCGGTGAATGAGTGCACGGAGGTGATGACGCCGCTGCGCGTCAGGAAGGTGCCGAAGAGAACGAGCGAGAACGTGATGATGATGAGTCCGATGTTCCAGACTTTGAGCATCCCTTTGCGTTCTTGCACCATCACCGAATGCAAGAACGCAGTGCCGGCGAGCCAGGGCATGAACGCGGCATTCTCGACCGGATCCCAGCCCCAGTAGCCGCCCCAGCCCAGCACGTCGTACGCCCAGCGTCCGCCGAGCATCAGCCCGATCGATAAGAACAACCACGGCGCGATCGTCCAGCGGCGCGTTGTCCGCAGCCACGCCGGACCGAGCCGCCCGGTGAACAACGCCGCCATCGCGAACGCGAACGGAATCGTAAAACCAACGTAGCCGAGGTAGAGCATTGGCGGGTGCAGCGCCATCGCGGGATGCTGCAACAACGGATTCAAGCCCTGTCCATCGGCTGGAATAAACGCGACCGCGCCGGCGGGCGGGAAGAGCGCCATCACCGTTTGACCGTTCACGCTCCACCAATGCGCGAAGGGACTGGTGATGAACGAGAGCATGAACGCGAAAAATGTCTGGATCGCCATCAGCGTCGCGATGACGTACGGCATCAGGTCGCGGTCGCGTTCCCATTTGCGCAGGACGACAATGGCGGAGTAGAGCGAGAGGATCCAGGACCAGAAGAGCAAACTGCCGGCTTGGTTCGACCAGAGCGCGGTGACGGTGTAGATCGTTTGCAGCTCGCGGCTCGTGCTGTTGGCGACGAGCGCAATCGAAAAATCGTGCGTGTACAGCGCGACGACGATCACGCCGATCGCAATCGTCATCAACGCGGTGTACGCCAGGATGCCGTTGCGCGCGCTGGCAGTCAGTTCGGGTATTCTGCGCCGTGCTCCGATCACCGCGGCAAGTGTCGTGTAGACCGCGACGACGAGCGCGAGAAATATTGAAACCGTGCCGATGGTTGACATGCAAAACCTCTGGTGGTGCGGCGGCTAGGTCGTTGGGTGGTTGGGCGTTCGCAAAGCGTCGAACCACCGAACCACCTGACTACCTAACGACCAAGTCCGCTCATTGTCCGGTCGAATAGTTGAGATTGCCAGGATCCGTGCTGCTGTGCCAATCGATCTGCGATGGATCATACTTCGAGGGGCACTTGGCGAGCACGAGCGACGCTTGGAACGTGCCGTTCTTGTCCACCTTGCCTTCCGCGATCACTTGCGTGCTTTTCTCGAACGTGTCAGGCAGGATGCCTTTGTAATAAACCGGGAGCACGTTATTTTGATCGTCGATCAGCGTGAACTGCGCGGTCACATTCTTCGTGTCGATCTTGGTCGTATTCGGCGCGAGGTTGCCGCCGACGCGAACCGTCTCGCGGGACGCAATATCGCCCTTGGCTTTCATTTCGGAGAGCGTCATGAAATATTGCTGGTTGCCATTCAGCGAGTTGAAGACGATAAACCCAATCGCTCCCAAAATGACAAACGCGCCAAGCAACAGTTTCGTCTGGCGCGGCAGAAAACCCTTGTCGGTTCTTACTTCTGGAACGCTCGCAGTGTTCATTCTCTCACCTCTGCTAAAGACTCGCGCGGTCAGCAGACTCCAAGCGAGTCCGTGGCGCTTGCCTAAACTTGTCCCATCATCAGGACATCTGAATAAAGTATATCACCCTAGATGCGCCTTGTCAAAGAAATCGGGAACCGG
>JBBIJS010000074.1:7945-11853 GCA_037445855.1 Chloroflexota bacterium
AAGGGGTTCAGCGCGTCGCGCCACGTGACCGCGCTGCCATCCTTGCCGGCGAGCGAGATGACGAAGACCATGTTGATCATCGCGATGAGGGTGATCGTCGCCGCGCTGGCGAGAATGGAGAGCGGCCACAGGAACAAGCCGATCTCAGAGTAATTCATCGCGAAGAGCACAACCGCAATCGCGAGCGCGCCGAGGAAATGTTTCCACGTCCCGAAGACAGGCCGCGCATCGTCGCCGCGCCAGAGCGCATAGTTGACGACTGGCGTCAGGATGCCGCCGAACGCGACGCCGCACAGCAGCCCGGTCGCCATCCGCAGTTCAAGCCGCGGCGCATACAGGTACGGAATGGCGGGCGCGCTTTGATGCAGATCGTACAGGAACGCGTTCACGCCGTCCGCGCCCATGACGAAAACAAAGAGCACCAGATACAGCAGCATTGGAAAAGGCGGCATGCCTTTGGCGCGCCCCCGGCCCAGAGCGTTGATGTAGAGCCAGGTCGCGATAAAGCCAACGTAAATGCCCAAGTCGCGCGCTTCCAACGGCAGCTTGACCGGCTCCGCCGGATCGATTCGCGCATAGCCCGGCACATTCGCCCGCAGGAACGCTTCCCCCGGAAGCGTCGTCCCACCCAGAAAGTACGAGTGGCTGGGACGCTGCGGTCAGATGCCGAAGCAGACGCCCTGCAGTTTGTCCATCAACGCCCAGGGCGAGAAGACAAACAAGGCGACGAGCGCGAGCAGAAACGCCGGTGCGATCCACGCGGCGACCTTCCATCGTTGGATGCTCATCATTTCATTGTCCTTGTTTCAGTCCGACTTGGTGCGCCTTGCCGCGCTGGTACTGCCCTTCGGCATCTGCGCGCGCGTCGCGCATCGCTACTTCTAAATACGGATAAATCAGCCAGACCGATCCCAAACCGAACAGTGCGCCGGTAATGCCGCGCAACAGATAATCGCTTTCATGCGTCGGCAGAAAGGGCAGAATCACCAGCGGGCTGGTGAAGAGCTGCCAGAGTCCGTCAATCGCCATCGGCGCGAGGAGGAGCAGATAGACACGCCAGTCGAGCGGCTGGAGACGCGTGCGCACCCAGCCGAACAAGATCGATCCGAGCAGCAGCGCGGTGTAAATCGCCGCGTCCCGTTCGCACCACGCCATCTTGAAACCCAGTTGCGCGTTGCCGAGGAAATCGCGCCAGTATTGCGGATCGCTCGCCGGGTTGGTCACGCCCAACGCGGCTTGCAGTTGTTCGGTCGCATAGACCGGCTGCGCGCCGAAAAAGAAATATGAGCGATACGCCAACTGATGGCAAGTGAGACTGTACACGCGATAGATCGCCTCCGCCGGACCTGTGATGCCATAGTGCATCAAGACCGGCGCAAGGATCGGCAAGCCATCGAAGACGACGAGCGCGAGGATCGCCAGCCAGAGCCAATGCGCGGTCACAAAAACGACGAGGCGATCGATCAAAAGAATGAAGCGGCGTTCTGCCGGCGTGATTTGTCTTCTCGGAGTAATGGTCATTGGTGTCTGCTGTCTCCCTCCCTTGCGAAAGCGGGGAGGGCAAGTGGAGTTTCACGGACCCAGCACATTCCACTGCCATGTTTTCGGGGGTGCTGGAATGTCTTTGAGATAGAGGACATACGGGTCATAGCCAGATTGGACCAGCGCGTTCCAATCCCCCGCCGTTCGGATTTCGCCGTCGGAATACAACTCGCGCATTGCCTGGTACCAATTCAGTCCTTGCGTTCGCTGAAAGTGCCAGTATTCCGCGCCGATCTTGTTCGTCTTCCAGTCAAAGTCCGAGCTGTTTTGCGAGGAGATGCGCTCCCAGCCGTACTCTCGCGCCAGTTCCGTGAAATCGACATAGAAGCCGTACGGCACGGGCTTTTCCGTTCCCCCCGCGCCGGGAGCGACGACCCAGCGCGCGCGGTACGACAAATCCCACGGCGCTTCTTTCAGCGGCTCGCCCATTGTGCCGTCCTGCGCGGCGGCGCGCAGATAAACGCGCCAGAAGGTTTCGCCTTGCTGATCCTCGCGGACGATTTCCAGCCCGCCGATGCCGCGCGCGTCGCTGTAATCTAAGCGCGAGTCGAACGCGCGCCCCGCTTTGTGCCAGGACAGCGTGTCGCACGTGATGTCGCACTTGACGTCCACCGGGCGCAGCATATCCGAGAGGAGGGCGAGGAAATCATAGCCAACTTCTTGCTTGACGCGTGCCTGCAACGCACCAAAGGAATCCGCGACGCGGCTGTTGAGTTTGCTGTAGCCGCCATCGAGCCGCGCAGATGTGATGCGGCGCAACTCGTAAGGATGATCGCTGCCCGCCGGCGCGAGATCGGGCTTGTCGATGTAGAGCGGCGCGGCGGCATCGCTTTGCGCGCTGTCAGCGCCCAGCGTCGCGTCGGCTAACCAGGCAACCGAGGACGCGACCGTCGGACCGTTGTCCACGCGGCGCGGGATGCCGCCCGCCGCCGGGACGAGATAGATCGGCTGGCGCGTGGGGCGCGCGGAGATGAACGCGACCCACTTGCCGTCCGGCGACCACGTGGGCTGATCGTCCCAACCGGAAAAAGTGAGCCGCCGCGCGTTCTGCAATCCGAGTACAGAAAAGTCCGCGACGTAAATCGCGCGCTGACCATCGCGATCGGACACGAACGCGATCTGCTTGCCGTCCGGCGACCACGCCGGCTGCTCGTCATCGAATTTGTTCTGGCTGAGGTTGCTCGCTTGGCACGCGGTCGCGCAATCGGCGGCGGTGATAAAAATCTGCTGCGCGCCGGTGCGCCAACTCGTAAACGCGATCCACTTGCCGTCCGGCGACCACGCCGCTCCGTAATCCTGCGCCTTGGAGTCGTCGGTCAGGTCGAGCGGCTGCGTACCGTCGGCATTCATCGTCCAAATATCCAGGTCGCCGCGCGCGTAGGACTCGAACGCGATGCGCGTGCCGTCGGGCGACCAGACCGGCGCGCCGCTGTAGATCATCCCGCGCGTGAGGCGCGTCGCGGCGCTGCCATTCGCGGACTGCGTGTAAATGTCCCAGCCGCCGTCGCGCTTGGAGCGGAACGCGATCGTCTTGCCGTCCGGCGACACCGCGGGATCGCGCGCGGGAATCGCGTTCGACAAGATGCGCTGCCACGCGCCGCCGTTCGGATCGGCGGTGTAGATATTCCACGCGCCGCCCGATTCGGCGGAAACGATGAGTTGACCGCGCGGCACGAGTGTAGCGGCGGGAACCGTTGTCGCGTGCGGATCAGCGCCGGCGCTTGAAGCGAATGCCGAAGCAGATGCCGGCGTTGAGAAGGTCTGACTGGAAACGAGGAAAACAAGCGCGGCAGTTGAAACTGAGATGGCTAATGCACGCGGGCGAAGTGAAATGCTAAACAGTGCGAGCTCCTTTGCAGAACTGGAATGATTATACTGTAGAATGGGAGGAGCGTCAAAAATCGTTGGGCATAAATTTGTCACCACGCGGGATTGTGGTATAATCGCTTCAGAAATTGAAGGAGTTTGGAATGCCGAGAAGAGCGAAACCCAAGTCGCAGAGGAAGAATTGGCGTTGGTACGCGTCGATGGGATTGAATGGTCTCGTCGCGGTGAGCATGGTGTTAGGTACCGTCTTTCTATTTACCGGCGCGCCAACTTCGTCGGCGTTGCCGACCATTGCCGCGCCGACGGTTGACCTGAACGCGCCAACTTTCACGCCGATGCCACAAGCGACCGTCAGCACGCCGGTTGCGCCCACTCCAACTCCAGCGCCGACAGCCACACCGTAGCGATATCGCGCGGCAGGAGGATTGCCGCCGGACGGGCTTCCCGGAAGGGTGACGTTCAAATTAGTTTGAGCCGAGACTTGTTGTCACGGCTCTATTTTTTTGAGGGAGACTTGCGTTCGATTGTCATTTTGAGAA